>CAMOUZ010000011.1 GCA_946626795.1 uncultured Clostridia bacterium | reverse complement strand
AGCACGCCTCTCGTCTCTTGCGGGCAATGGTTTAAAGGGTAATCGGCGGGGAGACCCGCAAGGCTTCCGAGGAAGCCGTATCGAAGGTCGGGCGCGCCGTACACCACACGATCCAGACGACTATTCACGATGGCGCCCGCGCACATCGCGCAGGGTTCGAGCGTGACGTATAAAGAGCAGCCTTCCAGCCACCAATTTCCCACCTTTTTCGTCGCTTTCTCGATGGCGACGATCTCGGCGTGGCGCACGGCGGAATTCCGCTTTTCTTTCTCATTATGGGCGCGCGCAATGACGACGCCGTCTTTCACGATGACCGCGCCGATGGGGACTTCGTCCGCCGCGTACGCCTTCTTCGCCTCCTGCAAAGCGAGACGCATAAAATCCTCGTCCGTCCTCCTCCCTTTCATCGGATCATCCCCCAAACAAGATAGATCAAGAGCACGGCGCCTTCCGCGATCGCCGTCGCATAAAGGAAAACATTATCCCTCAACGTGGCTTTTCCGTTCGGCTTATAACCGTCCACCGTGATGACGCCGAAGAGCTTGCGCTCCGAGACGGGCTTTTCGTTTTTACGGGAAAGATACTGCAAGATGCGGATGATCCCATATATCCCCGCCACCATCACCACCACGGTCAAGAGGAAAGAGAGGGCGTTCGCAGAGGAGGTCAAAGACTCGTACCACACGCCGAAGCGCGTCCCCTTTTGCGCGGAATAATCCAAGAAAACGGCGACGGCATTATTCACAAAATGCGCGACCATCGCAGGAAGGATCGTTCCCGTCTTCAAGACGACGAGGGCGAAGAGAATGCCGCCGAAAGTGGCGTAGATCATCTGGGAAGGATTCTCGTGCATGAGCCCGAAAAAGAGAGCGGAAAGGATGACCGCCGTATACTCGGAGCCCCGATCCTCCAAGCCGGACAAGAGCACGCCGCGATGGGTGAATTCCTCGAAAACAGCAGGCAAAGCCGCCGTAATGAAAAGATAAAAGAAGAGATCGCTCACGCCGCCGTAGATCGCCCCGACGGAAACCGAACGGGTGTAACCGATCACGACGAAAAGGAGATTCGTCAGCGCGTTGAACGCCATCGTAAAGGGCGTGACGAGGAGGGCGATCCCGATCGTGGCAAGCAAAGCGGATTTCACGTCCGCGGGCTTTTTATAGCGCATATAGCGAAAAACGTCCGCCACGCCGAGCTCCTTCTCTCTGACGAGAAGAAGGACGACGAGAGGCACGATCCCCATGCAGACGACCTGCGAAATAAGGGAGTAAAATAAGTCCGCGTGATAGTCGGAGAGCGTCCCCGCCCACGGGAGAAACATCAAGATCTGAAAGATCAATAAACTGAACATAGACGCCGCATAGGCGAGAAGATGACGGAAGCGCCTGCTCATTTTTGCATGACCTCCGAGACCACGTTTGCGACGAGGAGCAAAAGCAGCGTCCCGACGAGAAGCGCGGGAGGGATCCAAGCGGGTTTTTTCTCGGGAACGGGAGCCTCTTCTCTCCCCTCTCCTTCGGGCGAAGGCGCGAAGGCGCTCTCTTCGTTTTTCTCCTTTACTTGCGAAAGTTCCGACGCATCCGACATCCTCTTGAAAAGGAAGAGGAGGAGGGCGAGAATGACCCAGCTTCCGACGAGCACCGCCGCGAAAACGCCGCCTTCAAGCCCCGACGAAAAATCAGCGGTGAAATATCCGTACGCGCGCGTACCTATTTTATTATGGAGATAAAGATAATCGATCAAGAGCGCACAGGCATTATTCGCGCCGTGGATCACCGCGCCCGCATAAATGCTGCCCGTGAGGAAGACAAGGTATCCGATGACCGCGCCGAGTAAAAACTGATGCACGAGTTGCACGAGATTTCCGTGGAAAAGCGCGAAGACCGTCGCCGTGAAAAGCACGGCGAAAATCGGGGACTTCTTCTTTGCGCCGGAGAGCAAAACACCGCGCATCATCACCTCCTCGCCGAGCATCGGGAGGAAAGTCAAAGCAAGCAAAGCGAGGACAAAGAGCCCCGCATTCTCATACGGTACGAAATACTGCGGCGTATAGGCATATCCGAGCGCTTTCAGTCCTTGGGAAAGGAGTCCCGCAAGGGGCGCGAAAGCGAAAACGCATAGCGCCGCCGTCAAAAGAAAGAGCGGAAAGAAAAAAGCCTTCGGCGGCCTCTTGACCCCCGTAAGCGCCGCAAGATCGGAGCCGCACACCCGCGTGGCAACCAAACAAACGACGAAGAAAACGAGCTGATTCCCGACGACGATCGTCCAATTTCGCGCGCTTTCGGAGAGCCCGAGCAAGAGCACGAAGCTCTGAAAGAGGATCTCCGCCCCGATCGCGACGAGGAGGATAAGAGAAGCCGTCGTGAGCTCTATGTCTTTACGTAATGCGATCTTTCCTTCCTTCATTTCCTTTCTTACGCCTCGCCGCGGTCTCCGTCATTCACTTTTCTCGATGACGCCCCCGCCGAGACACACCCTGCCTTGATACAAAACGGCGTATTGCCCTTCCTGCACGGCGCGCTGTTTCTTCTCAAAGCGCAACGTGACTTTCTTCCCTTCCACGAGGGCGACCGCTTTTTGGAGAGGCTGACGATGCCTCACCCGCGCGAGCACTTCGCTTTCTCCTTCGGGGAGCCGCTCCGAAATGAAATGGAAATCATCCACCGTGAGGGACGAAGAATATAAAAGCTCGGTCTCGCCCTGCGTGACGATGAGCCGATTATTCGGAACGTCCTTTGCGACGACGAAATAAGGCTGTCCATTCCCGCCGCCCCCCACGCCGAGTCCTTTGCGCTGTCCTTTCGTATAATAGAACACCCCGTCGTGCGTGCCGACGACTTTGCCGTCCGTCGTCACGATCTCCCCTTTCTTCATCGGGATATAAGAAGCGAGGAATTTGCGGAAGTTCCGTTCTCCGATAAAACAGATGCCCGTGCTGTCCTTCTTCTCCCAAACAGGGAGACCCGCCTCCTTCGCGATGCGCCTGACCTCCCCCTTTTCAAGGGCGCCCAAGGGGAAGATCGCACGGGAAAGCTGGTCTTCCGTGATCTGATTTAAAAAATACGTTTGGTCTTTATTCTCGTCCGCCGAGCGCAGGAGAAGATGCCTCTCGCCGTGGGAAACGTCGGCGTAATGCCCCGTCGCGATAAGATCCGCCGCCATGGTCTCCGCAAAGGAAGAGAAGGCGTCGAACTTGATCTCGCGATTGCACAAAACGTCCGGGTTCGGCGTGCGTCCTTTCTTATATTCTTCCACAAAATGAGAAAAAACACGCTCCAAGTATTGTTCCGAAAAATCCAAAGCGTAATAATCGATGCCGATCTTATCCGCCACGCGGCGTACGTCGAGAAAATCATCGTCCGACGTACATTGTCCGCTCTCGTCCTCTTCATGCCAATTCCGCATGAAAAGACCGATGACGTCATAGCCCTCCCGCTTCAAAAGAAGAGCGGCGACGGCGCTGTCCACGCCGCCGCTGAGTCCGACGACGACACGCTTCTTCGCCATATCAGGCAGCCTGCCCTCTCTTTACAAGTTCTTCTTGATAAAGATTTCTCGCAAAATGGATCTGTTCGATGCCGACGCTGCTATCCGCATTCAAGGTGATAAGGGTGCCGCCGCGCTGTACGGTCTCGTCGAAGATCCTTTGATTCTCTTTGAGCGGCGTGAGTCCGTTCGCGCTGTAATCGACGCTCATTCCGTAAGTCAGGCGAACGCCCTTATAGGTGAAAGAGAAGGTATTTCTATGGTCGTGACCGCAGAAGACCGCCTGCGTGCTCCCGAGCTTCAAAATGCGCTCGAATTCATGCCCGCCATCGTAATAATTCCCCCTGTAATCGCCGATATAAGAAGCGCAGATCTCTCCCTCGTTATACACGCCGCCGTGATAGGTGATGGTCTCACCCTCGCTCTCGATGGCGCGCTCCCTGCCCGTGCCGTCCGGCTTGATGGTGTCCGTCCAATCCTCGCCGAGCACGGTCAATGCGCCGATATAACGCTCCAAAGCGTAACGATACTCATTGAAAGGGATATGCTGGAAAATGACGGAACTCACGTTCAACGTCTGATTTTTCAAAGCGATATGCTTGATCGCCTTCTCATACCAATCGAGCTGGTCGTCATGGACGCACTCGTATTTCCAATCATCCGCGCCGAGATAAGAACCGCTGTCCATGATAACGATCGCGTTATTTACAGAGCCGTCCTTATTCAAAACGTTGATGATATAATTGCCCACGCCGTTGATCTCGTCGGGACCGTCCGCATACATGCAATTCTTCAAGGCGCCCGAAGTCAGATAGGCGCTGAGCTCTTTTTTGGCAAGGGTCTTATCGTAATTGATGGTCGCTTTACGCTTCACGTCGCCCTCTTCATCGTGATTTCCGAAGCAGAAGCCCCAAGGAATGTCGAAGCTGTCGATGAAATCCGCAAACTTGCGGAACGCCGCCTCGTTATCCGAGCTGAAATGACGCACTTTGGACACTTGATCAAGGCAATACACACTGTCGCCCGTCACCATGATCATATCCGGCTTTGCCTCATTTATAACCGTAGTCACACACTCCATCGCCCATTGATCGCGCAAGCTGACGTCCAGCTCGACGTCGTCATTCGTATACGTGGCGTTGATAAGATGCATATCCGTGATCTGCAATATCTTAAAAGTGCCGTCTTCCCTCACGTTCATCGTATAAGAAACGTACTTGTCTTTTTTCCATGGATTTTTACAGGAAAATGCTCCTATCGTAAGGAGAAGGAGTAAGACGAGAACGATGGTGATCCGAAGTGTTTTTTTCATGGTTTTTCTTTCCTTTTAAGCTTTGCAGTGTCAAGTCGTGAATTGATTTACCGAGGCTGAAACTCCCGTCGGGTCTCCGAAGCGATCCGACGAAAGATATCGCCGTTATTTTATTTGTTCAAAACGTATTTGATAGACCGATCGAGCATCTCGTAGACTTCTTTCGCCGAGAAGCTGTCGTCCACGACCACGCTGTACCAATCCTTGGCTTTATTTTTCGGGAATGCACTGTGATGGATCCTTTCCTCATGCTCTGTCGCAAGGAACTGTCCTTCTTCCTCGCTCGCGCGGAGAAGGATGACAACCTTGCCCGCTTCGTCTTGATAAATATACGTAAAGCAGACGCGTTTCCCGTCATCGAGCGCGAAGTGATTGTCCGAGACGAGGAGCTTGCCGTTATCCGTGCGGCTCTTTCTCGGATGAAGTTCCAGCTTCTTGCCGTACTTCCGATCGAGATACACCACGATGGACTTCTTGCTGACGACGCCCACCGCGCCGACCTTCTTCGCCTCTTCGATCGCTTCTTTCAAGGTGGCTTCTTCCATCTCCACTTCCTGCGTTTCTTCCGCCGAAGCCTCCTCTGCGGGGGATTCCTCGACGGGAGCTTCCTCAACGGGGGTCTCCGCGACGACGTGCGCTTCTTCCGCGGGCACTTCTTCCACCGCCGTTACCGCCACTTCCGCAAGGGGCGCGACGTCCTCCAAAACGAGGCGCACGGCGTCATCGAGGAAAGCATAGACCTGCTTCTCCGTGAAACTGCCGTCGACGACCACGTTATACCAATCTTTATCCTTATTCTTCGGGAAGGGGCTGTGATGCACCGCCGCGCCGTGCGCGTCGTGCAATGCGTCCGCATATGCGGCGCTCGTCTTCACGAGAATGGTGACTTTGCCCGCTTCGTCCTCATAGACGTACGTGAAGCAGATTCTCTTCTTGCCGAGCGCAAAGTGATTGTCCGAGACGAGGAGCTTGCCGTTATCCGTCCGATTCTTCCTGCCGTTCAGCTCCACCCTTTCGCCGAAGGTCTCGGAAAGATGTTTGATGATGGACTTCTTCGTGACGACGCCCACCGCGCCGATCTCTTTCGCCACGGCGAGACTCTCTTTCAGGCTGATCGCTTCCATCGGCTCGGCGTCTTCCGCCGCCTCACCTTTCAGATAACGGATCGAAGCATCGAAAATGCCGTAATACGCCACGTCGCCGAAGGTGCTGTCCGCGACCACGCTATACCAATCGCCCGCCTTGTTCTTCGGGAAGCGACTCGTACAGACGTCGGGATGCTTCTCCGCAAGATACTCGGCGTACTTCGCGTCCAAACGCACGAGAGAGAGCACGCCGCCCTCTTCCGTCTCATACACATAAGCAAAACAAGTGCGCTTGCCGTCCGCTGCGGTGATAAAATGATTATCCGAGAGCGGAAGCTTGCCGTTCCCCGTCTTCTGTCCCCTGCCGACAAGCTCCGCGTCGTCGCCGTATTTGTCGGAAAGATAGGAAATAATGCTCTTTTTCGTTATGGTGCTCTTTCCGGCTTCGGAAGCGGCGATAAGGCTCTCTTTCAACGTGCGCTCTTCGAGCACGACGGACTCTCCGAGAGCAAGGCGCGCCGCGTCGTCGAGGAAAGCATAGACCTGCCGCTCCGTAAAGCTGCCGTCGATGACCACGTTATACCAATCTTTATCCTTATTCTTCGGGAAGCGGCTGTGATGCACCGCCGCGCCATGCGCGTCGCGCAATGCCTCCGCATACGCTTCGCTCGTCTTCACGAGAATGGTGACTTTGCCCGCTTCGTCCTCATAGACGTACGTGAAGCAGATTCTCTTCTTGCCGAGCGCAAAGTGATTGTCCGAGACGAGGAGCTTGCCGTTATCCGTCCGATTCTTCCTGCCGTTCAGCTCCACCCTTTCGCCGAAGGTCTCGGAAAGATGTTTGATGATGGACTTCTTCGTGACGACGCCCACCGCGCCGATCTCTTCCGCTACGGCGAGACTCTCTTTCAAACTGATCTCTTCCATCGGCTCGGGCTCGTCCGTGACGTCGCCTCTGAGATAACGAATGGACGCGTCGAAGACCGCGTAATATCCTTCTTCATCGAAGGAATCGTCCGCGACCACGCTATACCAATCGCCCGCCTTATTCTTCGGGAAGCGGCTGAGACCGACGTCGGGATGCTTCTCCACGAGATCGTCCACGTATTTCGCGTCCAAACGCACGAGGGAGACTACGCCGCCCTCCGTCGTCTCATAGACGTACGTAAAGCAGGTGCGCGTGCCGTCCGCCGCGGTGACGAAGTGATTATCCGAGAGCGGAAGCTTGCCGTTCCCCGTCTTCTGCCCCCTGCCGATGAGTTCCACCGTATCGCCGTATTTCTCGGCGAGATAAGCGATAATGCTCTTCTTCGTAATGTTATTATGCTTGCCCGCTTCGCTCGCGGCGACAAGGCTCTCTTTCAACGTGCGTTCTTCGAGCTCTACGGGCTTCTCCTCTTCCTTCGCGTCTCCCTTCAAATAAAGAATGGAAGCGTCGAAGACCGCGTAATAGTCCGCTTCGTCAAAGGAATCGTCCGCGACGATACTATACCAATCTCCCGCCTTGTTCTTGGGGAAACGACTGAGGCACACGTTGGGATGCTTCTCCGCGAGGATCGCCGCGTATTTCTCGTCCAAACGCACGAGAGAGACCACTCCGCCCTCTTCCGTCTCATAGACGTACGTAAAGCAAGTGCGCACGCCGTCTGCCGTAGTGATAAAATGATTGTCCGAAAGAGGAAGCTTGCCGTTCCCCGTCTTCTGCCCTCTGCCGATGAGCTCCACGTCGTCGCCGTATTTCTCGGAAAGATAAGCGATAATGGATTTTTTCGTGATATTCGTCTTGCCGACTTCTCTCGCGACATTAAGGCTCTCCGCGAGCGTTCTTTCCTTCTCCACGTACACGATCTCGGGCTCGGGCTTGGGCGCATTTTCGAGCTCTTGCACCTTGCCTTCGAGATAATTCACCCTCTCTTGAAGCTCCTTCACCTTTTCGCAATCGTCGCAATTCACTTGCGGAACCGGCGCGACTTCTTCTGCGGGTTCGGGCTCCGCGATGGGCGGGACCGCTTCCTTCGCTTCTTCCTGAGCCGGTTTTTCGGGCTCGCTCTTGCGCGTCTTCGCCAAAACGACGAGCCTCCAAATCGTAACGAGCCCCACGGCTCCTACGAGACCGAGAAGGACATAGACCGCGATGAGCGCGCCGCCCGCCGCCGAGACGATATTTCCCATCAAGCTCGCGATATTACTCATTGCTTCCATCCTCCTTCGCCGAAGCGTCCTTATTCTTATTCTCTCCCTTCTTGGCCGCACGGATCGCTCTCTCCACCATGATCAGGATCAAGATAAAGAGCAAGAGCACCACGGCGAGCAAGATGATGATGATCACCCAATTCAAACTGATCGTCATCACCGCAACAAGAGGCTCCGACACCTCGTAATTCTCATTATCCGAGAAGAATGTCGCCTTGACGTAATAACGACCGAAATCACTCTCGTCGTTCCCCTCATATTCGACGCGAACGCCCTCGGGGAGCTCGCCTTCGACATAAATGGAATGCGACTTGAAATCGAAATGGAAGCTCTTGTCCTTGAAGGAGAGCCCTTCCACGTCGGTGATCTTCTTACGCTCGATCACGAAGTCGAAGGAGACGGGACTCGTCGTGCCGTCCTCCCAGACGCAGTTCTCCGCATCGTTCAATGCGACTGTGACGACATATTTCCCCGCGTCGGTCTTCGCATTGCCCGTCACCGTATACTCCGCGCTCGGAAGAACGGTATAGGTCTGCTCCGCGCCGGTATATACATAACGCGCGGTATTTTCCGCGGGCTTCGCCACCGTCTTCTTCGCGATACGGAAAGAAGCGACTTTCGTTGCGCTCTCATAAGCGGAGGTCGCGGGGATATACGCCTTGACGTAATAAAGCCCCGCATTCGTCGGAATGTCCTTGGCGTAAACACCGTCCTCCGAGGAAGAATAGGTATAGACGACGTTCGCGGAACCGTATTTCGCCCTGACATAAGGCGTCTTGGCGTCCGCGCCGAAGGTGCGGTCCTCTACGGAGAGCTCGATGACCTCATTCGCAAGGAGCACGCTTTCTTTTGACACGCCGAAACCGAACGCGCTGTATTCCTTCTGACGAATGGCGATATAATCCACGCCCGCCACTCTCTTGATGAAGAAGCATTCGAAGTTCGTCTTCTCATCGGCGCCTTCCTGCGCCGCGACTTTCGGCACTCTTGTGATGGTTATACGACCCGAATCGTCCGTATGGCGCTTATAAACGAAGATATTATCCACCGTTCCGCCCACGCGAACCATCTCGCTGCGCAAGAGGGCGGAAATGGGGAATACGTTGATTTGATAGCCTTCGGCTTCATAGATCACGATGCGCTGCGACCAGCTCTCTCCCTGCGCGTTACGCAAGGTCTTGATCATAACCATGGAAACATCGTAAAACTCCAAGAGATCCACGTCATTTCCCTCCGCGGCATGGACGACACGCTGCATTTCGGACTGAATGCTTTCGCTTACATTCTGCACCCTTGTTTGCGTAACGGTGATCTCATTCACGGTATTCGCCGCAGTGCCTTCTTTGATCGCGTTCTTTTCCGCATCCGAGATCGCATTTTCCAGCCCTTCGGCAGAACCTTCGCCCTCGACGACGGTATTAAAACGAGTTACGGGCAAGACCACTTCGATATTCATGGAAACGCTCGTTATATCAAGTCCGGCCGATTTCGTGATAACATTTCCTTCCGGCGTCGTATACGACGTGACGAGCTTATAATTTCCGAACGGTATTCTCTGCACGTTATATCCGCCGACACCTTCCGTCGCCTCCGCCACGAGAACATCGCCGTCGAGGATTCGCACGTTCGCGCCCGCGATCGCCCGATCGGAACTATCCTTCACGCTGACATTCACCGTGGAGTAATCCGCCCACTGCGCGATAAAGGTCTCGTCATGCAAGCCGATCTTATAATTGAGCGCGGCGCCGCTTTCATCCTTCATAATCAGCACGCCTTTGGGAGAGAGCCAACCGATAAACTCGCCGTCTTCTCTCGCGGGCGGGTCAATAAATGTAATCACATCCCCCGGGAGGAGCACCTGACGTCTGAACGTATTCTCTTCGTTCGCCGCAGTGTCCGCATTTAATTTAAAGATCGCAACGGGACATCCCATCACTTCTTTTTCTTTGACATATTCTTCCGCGTTAAAGATCACCGTCGCTTTATAGAAGATCCTGAGATTATCCTCCGACAGCGTGTACGTGACTTCGGCGGGGATGGACACGACGCTCTCTCCGCAGTCGCAGACGAAAGTCGCGGTGATCTCATAGGTCGAGCCCGATTCCACCCATTCGCTCCACGTGGGCGGGGCGGAATACTCGTGACCGTCGGAAGGCAGGATCTTCAAAACCTCGTCCGTATAATCCGTTCCCTGATAGGAAACCGTCGCGAGATAAACGATGTATCCGTCTTGCGCTTTTCTCGGCGCGGAATGATCTTTCTCTTCCACGCGAGCGGGGAAAGACGCTTCGTGACCGTCTACGGAACAAGTCATCTTCATCTCACAGGAGGAATAATCCGCCGCCCACATCCAAACGCGAGTCGCGGGATCATAGTCATGGCCGTTCGGCTCGCCGTAGAAGAAGGTCTTCCCGCCATATTCTTTGCTGCTCTCGCCGCAGGAACAGACCATATAGTATTCCGCGGGCGTCACGCAATCCGCCGCCGTTTTAAGATACTTTGCGGCGGGCGCTTCCACCGCCTCGAAAAGGTGATCCGCCAAGAGGAGGAAGGCGCCAGAGTACGGCGCGGTGAAAACGAGAACGCCATCGTCCGTAAGCGTCGCGTCAAACAAGATGAGCTCATCCGCATCGAAATAGCCGACGACATAGCCCTCGCGATCCGCCTTGGGAAGCTTGATCTCATAACGGAAAGACTCGACGAGAGAGAAAGGTCTGTTCGAGAGGGAGAGCGTCAAGGGCGCAAGAATACATTTATTCTGCGCTTCGCCATCCGTCTGTTTCAGGATATCATAGAGGACATCCATCTCCGCATTCTCTTGAAGCGCGACCGAAAACGCCTCGTCTTTGACAAAGCCTTTCGCTTCGGTGACCTTCGCCTCATAGCCCGCTCCGGACGCCGTGAGAGCATCCCTGCGGATCTCGAAAGTAAAGGTCAAGATGCCTTCTTCATTCTCTCCTTCTTCGCCTTGCCAGCAATAATTCTGCTTATATTCATCGCGAATGCTCACCGTAACGTCATAAACGCCCACTTCGGTCTGCGGCGTGCCGTTCACGACGTAACGATCGGTATTGCTGCTCGACGTCACGAACTTAAAGTCCTTCGGCTTGCCGTCATAGACATAGACCCTCTCTTCGGCAACGGGCTTGGCGAGCTGCACTTTCTTGATCTCGAACGCCCAAGTCTCGGTGATGCCTTCGAGATAGATCTCATCCGTCACTTCGTCGTGAAGGTCGGGCACGGTGAAGACCACGGAATATATGCCCGCATCCGTCGGCGCGGCGAGAAGAGCGACCCCGTTCTCATTAAAGAACGTGATGGTCGTGAGCGCCGTCTCGCCGTCGATCGCCGCGGCGGCTTGGCTGGTCTCGATGGGATACCCGTCGTAATACTTACTGACGACGTACGGGCTGATTTTCCAATAGTTCTGCGCCTTCACGATCTTGAAATCAAGAGTGATGGCGGCGCTGTTCGGCGCGTCCTTCCAGCAATAATTCGCGCTGTCCGTAAGGGTCAGGACGACGGGATACGTGCCGTAATTCGTGCCGCCCGCATTCGTCGTGACCACATAACGCTCGGCGTCCTCGATGTCCGCCGTCTGCAAAAGTCCATTATATTTCTTGCCGACGATGACGGGAGACGTCACCGGCTTCTTATTCACGATGAAATCGAATTCGATATCATCCGTCGTTTGATCCGCCCAGCAGTAATTTCCGTTCACAAGATGCGCCGTCACCGTATACGTGCCTGCGTCGAGAACGCTCTCCGTGCTCGAAACGCTCGTCTCGTAATAAATGGAGGTGGCGTCCGTCGTCTTGAAGGTATAATCGGAAGGCACCGCGGGATAGACGTATCTCGTGGCGTAATCGTCGTATTGCACAGGAATGGAGACTGCAAAAGGCTTGATGATAAATAGATATGCCACCACCTCGGTGCTGCCGTCCGTCCAGGTGATGTAACGCGCGTCCGCGTCGCTCGGCTCTGCGATGAGGGTAGCCGCGACCGTATGCTCTCCCGCCGTCTGTCTGACATTTCCGCTAACGGCGTAATACGCTGCGTCGTCGCTCTGCGCGTATTCATACGTGACATCATTGCCGTGATTATACGTGTATTCCTGCGTGGTCTCGGAGGGCTTCTTGACGCGGAGCACTTCGAGCGAAGCGCTTCCTTCTGTCCAATCCACATACCAAGCGCTTCCATTCCCCTTCAAGCGCGTGACGTCATAATTCGCCGCGTTCGGCTGAGAGGTCTTCTTCACGCCGATCGCCGTCGACCAATCCGTCGTCTCGGCGTCCAAGACGCGGAAACGCAAGGTGAGAAGCTTGCCCTCCGACGCCACGTTCGTGGAAGCGGAGAGGAAAGCAAAGACGAGCTCGGGCTCATACCCCGCCTCGGGGCTCTGCCACGCCGTCACGTCCGCCGTGCCTTCGTCGATCGCGGCATTCACCGCGGGGAAGACCGCCGTCAAAACGCCGTAGAACGGGCTGTCCGTCTCGTACTTGAAAGCGTCGAGCGCAAGCTTGCCATCATCATAATCCAGAGCAAAGCGAACCGAGTTAAAGACAAAGTTCTCTTCGACGTTCACATTCACATATACATAATAATTCGCGCCCTCTTTCGCCGTATAGACCGTGGTGGAGAGCTTGGTCCTCGCCGTGGGATCGCGGTCCTCATTCAAGACGTAATAGCCGTAAATCGTCCTATTCCCCACAGGAATCGTCGCAAAATTCACGGGCGTCTCGCAATCTTCGTCCACATACCAGCCGGCGAAGCTCGCGTGATACGCGTCGTACGCCGCCGTGGGCGTATAATCGTCGAAGGGGATCACCGTGCCGTAGCCATCCGTAAAAGCTTCGGTATCCACGTACTCGATGTCGCCGTTTGTCTGTTCCACGCCCTTGCGGAAAGTGAGCGTATAAGGAACGGGGATCGCCTCAAAGGTGGGCTCATACACGAGATGCGTCTCCGTGCATTCCGCCGCATTCAGCGCCCAGCTGCGCGGCTCATAGGTGTATTCGGGGGTGCTCGCCTTATACGGCGTCACATTCGCCGTGGCGTTTGCAAGAGAGATCCTGCCCGCTTGATCGGCGGAGTCATAGACGACGGTCGTCGCAACTTCCGTTCCGTTCAGTCCGCTAACGTTGTATCTCAATTTCAGTATGTAGGTATTGTAAGCGATTTCCACGCGCCCATCCGTCACGGGGACCTCACAGTCCTGATTGAGCTCCACGCGCGTATTCGACGCATCGCAGGTGACGGAGAAATCCACCGCGTTGAAGTCGTCGTCATTTTCGAGAACGATATCGGAAGAAGCCTGAAAGGTCAGACGAGCCACAAGCCCGTTCCCGACGCTCTTGCTATTCGCCACGAGGAAGATGACGAAAGGATTCGCGTCGTTACCGTACATCGCATAGCCGTTATTGCCGTTCGACATCGTGCAACCCGCCGTGGGCATCGCCCAGCCGCCCGCATTTATCGCCGGGGTATTCGCCGCAGGACGATAAGCGTCCACCAAGGTGATCGCTTTTCGATCGAACTTCACTTCGAGGCGCAAAGCGAACATTCCGCCTTCATTCCCATTCAGCGAAATATCTACCGTGAACTCTTCTCCGCGGCGCACCTGCGCGTCGGACACCGTGATCGTCCGCGTGGGATCCACCGTCGCCGAAGCCGAGGTCGCATCCGCCTGCAAGAAGGCGAAAACGGTCAAAAGCAACGTCAGGCAGAGCACGATCGCCGCCGCCTTCAAGAGCAGTATAGCATTCCTTTTTCTCAAAAACTTTTCCATGTCAACTCTCCGTAATTGCATTTTACGCCATTCCGTTTCGTTTATTTTCTTTTCTTTTTATAAACGACATACGCCACCGCAAGTGCGATGACGACCGCCGCGCTTCCGCCCACCGCCACGCCGACGATGACCGCTTTATTCTTCTTGGACTCCTCGGTGATCACCTTCTCACCTTTCACTTCGTAGGTCACGGTCGAAGCTTTCACGCCGCCCGCGCGGTACGAATCCGTGGACTGATATTTCGCATTCCTCACGGTGCTTTTTCCATCATTCAAATACCAAAGCTCGCAGATGTAAAGACTCACTTCGTACTCCCCGTCTGCGGCGCCCTCTTTCAGATCGAACTCCAAGGTGAAGAGCTCGCCCGTGACGTCGAGGTTCTTGACGTCATTCAAAGGCGCGAAAGTCGGCGTATAAGGATATTCGAACGTCGCGGGATCAACGGGATCATCAAACTGGTCGATGGGGTCGAGCGCTTCGCCCGCCTTCCCGAAAGTCCTATTCACGAGGGTCAGAGACGAAGTATCGAACTCAACGCGCAGATACAGCCCGTTGATGCCGTCGTTCTCTTTCAAATTCGCCGTGACGTAAAGCTTGCCGTCGCGCTCCGTCTTCGTGAGCTCAATCTCGACGTCATGCGCCTCTTCCGCCGAAGCGAAAGAAACCACGCCGCCGAAAAGCGCCGCCGTCAGAAGAAGGATCAAAAATATCACCGCAAATTTTCTCATACTCGCCTCTCCTCAGTCCTGCGTTACAGCCGTCGCGCTGCCGTCCGCCGCGGGAAGCCCCGTAACGCCCGCGATCGTCACGCCGCCTGCCGCCTCGATGTCATATCCCTCGCAAATCACGCTGCCGTTCTTGATCTCGATGACGCCTTTCGCTTTGAGCACGAGCGTATCCATCGTGACGGTCTTGCCGCCGAGATCGAGGAGGAAGGTGTCTCCGTCGTAAAGGAAGTCAAAGGTCACCGTCTCCGGCGTCTCGCCGCTTTCATCCACATAGCCCACCAAGAGATCCTCCGTCAAGCGGAGCGAAAGCCCGAGATAAGCATATTTTTCGAGGGTCTCGCCGTCCGAAACGTCTACGAGATTCCCCTCGCGAGCGATCACACGCTCACCCGCCACGTACACGCCGTTCACCGTGCTGTCCGTGACTTTCACGTATTCGTATCCGCTGACAAGCGCCTGCGTGACATAGATGGCGTCCGCAAGCCCATCCACGCCGTCGTGATCGACATCCACCGCAGAGGGGAAGAAATATCCGCCGACGGGCGTCTCCGCCGTGACGGCAGCCCAAGCCGCGTCCACCGTGGAGATCGTGATATCGGCGAGATTGTAATGCGCGATATATTTACGGAGGCGAATGACGTCTTCGACATTCACCACTCTGTCGCCATTGAGGTCTCCCTCCGCGACGTCAAATACCATGCACGCCACGAGGAGCACGCCGCTCTCGCCTTCCGCCGTAACGTCGGGCGTAAAGGAAGAGATCTCGGAATAAAGATATCCCGCACCGTCGGGGACCGCCTTATACCATTTCGAGACCTTAAAATATTTCACATCGGAAAGAACGGGGATCGCCGCACCCTTCAAAAAGATGAAAGTCTCCGCCGTATCGGAAAGCAGGAAAGCCCCCTCCGACCAAGTCAGGACGCGCATCTCACCCGCCGGCGTGGGCGTCTCGCCATCCGTGAAGATCGCCGCGCGGAAAGCATAAGCGTATTCCGTCTTGTCGAAAACGGCGACAAGCTCGAGATCTCCCGTGATGGGGGAAGCGAAGTCATACGCCGCGGAAGGCGCCGCCCAATACAAGAACTCGTGATGCTCCGCCGTAGGCGTCGTCGCGGGAACGGGAACGAGCTGCCCCGCGAAAAGATAAATCGGCTCGGCGGGAACTCCCGTCGCGCCCGTCACCGTCGCGGAATAAGAAACGCGACAAGGCGCGGCAAGCGCCAAAGAAGAAACGGCATAATTCTTGCCTGCGTCCGCCCACGCTTTACGCGCGCTCGCAGCGAGCACATACGCCGCATCTGCGGAATACACATTCGAATCCAGTGCTACAGCCGTGGCCGCAGTCTCGCCGATCTTGTACGTGGCGGGGACAGCCACCGCAACGCCGTTTCCGTCCTGCAAAGAGAAAGTCACCGCGCCGCCTTCATAAGAAGCGACGAGGGTGAGCGCCTTGGCATTCACGGTGAGAACGCCCGCAACATACGTAACGTCATAATTCGGGATGACAGTCTCGCCGCTGACCGTAACGGCGTACTCGCCCGCGCCGTCATAAGCGGGATCGATCGCAAGCGTCGCTTGGAGGAGCTCGTCGATCGCAAGATCGTCGTCCCAAGCGTCCTTGCCTTCGAGCGCATACGTATATGCGGGAAGCGCGTCGCCGTACGTGATCACGTGGCTCGAAGCGCGCACGGTGAGCGCGGCTCTTTCCACCTCGATGAGGATGGTATAAAGCTCGGCGTCAAAACCGAAGGTCTGCTTCTCGGGATGGAGGGGCTCGATCGTCACTTTATAAAAACCGGCACTCGGATGACTATGCGTCAAAATGGGATCTGCGAGGACGGGCGTCCAAGTTTCGCCGTCTTCGCTGACATAATACTTTGTGTCATAGATCGACGCATCAAAATTCGCCCCGCCGTCCTTCACTGTGACCGCGTCGCCATAGGTGAAAGCGACGCCGAGCAGCTTCTCCGCTTCGGGGATCGCCGTCTCGGGATCGCTCGCAAGGAAGCCTTCGAGCTCGGGGGTGATCACTTCTTTTGCAACAGTGATCGCCACGGCGTCCGTCGTCACGCCTTGATAATGGAAGGTGTCGGCAAAGACCGCCTCCACGAAATAAACGCCCGCCGTCTGCGGCACGCCGTCCAAGAGCTCGCCCGCCGTCGTGGGATCCTCGGGATCGGGCAGATAGAAGCGAAGCAGATAATCGCCGCCCTCCGCGAAATAAGGATTCTCCCCTTCGTCCGGCGTGGCAGGATACGTCACCACGGTGCGGATCTCGTCAAGAGGGATCTCGCCATTCACGAAAGAAACGATCTGCCCCGCGGGGATCTCCGCCGCAATGGTGGGGACCACCGTCGCGACATAGCTCGTCGCGAGAGCATTCGCCGCCATGGGTAGATACTCCTCGCCCACGCGCATACGGAAAAGGAGCTCCTCCACGCTTCCGCCATCCACGGGGGAATAATGAGAATAACGCGCCGCATTCGTGGTGGCGATCGGAAGACCGCTCTGTACGATGGGCTCGAAATCAAAGCCGAAGACAAAGTCCGCCGCGTCCGCAACGTCCGCGCGCGCCGTGTACTCCAAGACGAGGAACGCCTCCGACGTGGGATACGCGCCGAAAGAAGAAGACCTCACCTCGAAAGACATCCTGTCATACGTGCGGAGGCCCGTCTCATCGGCAAGATTCGCAAGATACTCCTCGTCATAACGGGCAAGATGCTCTTCGAGCGTCAAATACTCCTCCGCTTCTTGCGCGTCGTAATAGACAAACTGATCCGCAGGCAAAACCCAATCGGAAGAAAGCGAAACATTCGTGAGTTTGAAAGCGGACTCGTCATAAAGCGGGAAAAAGGATGCAACGTCCAAGCCGCCATTCGCATCGAGCGCATACGTGAAGGTGAAAGTATCGCCCGCCGCGATGTAACGGAAAGAGCGCTCCCCGATGGAAGACGCCGTCGTCTCTGCCTGCAAAGAAAAATCAAGCGTGCGCTCGCCTTCGGCGGACGCCGTCACGCCTGCAAACGAAAATGCCCCCAGCAACAGAATGAATATCGCTATGAGCGCGATCGATATCGTATTACATCGTCTCGAAAAACTCATTTTATCTCCTTCGCTATACATAAGCACGTTCCCGCGTACGCGTGCTTACGCGTGCACAAAAGCACATAAGCGCCCTTATACAAAATAATTGTAACACAGAATTATATTGCTTGAATAGCCTTTTTTTGAATAATTTCAGGAAATTCAAGGGAAATTTTCGGGCAAAACGACTCCTCGCCCGCCGCATTCACCCTTTTTAAGGGGGAAAAACAAGGGAAAAGTCCCTTGAAACCCCCTAGGAAAGACTCGCTGCGCTCATATGATGATCGCTGCGCGATATGATATTTCGCAGGCAAAAATGATAACGCCTTGCGGGAAAAAGGGGGATGAATTGCAGCCTTGCAGGCTGCGTGAATAGACCTTCGGTCATGAATTGCGCCTTTGGCGCGTGAATTGCGCGCAAAGCCCCAAAATGTCTCTCCGACATTTCGGGGAACCCCGACGCGCGCGTGAATTGCACGCAGAGCGTGCATTAAGGAGGGCTTTTATAAATCGACTGATCCGCAATGACGGCGCAGCTGTCTATTCACGGAGCGACTTGTCGCGAGATTTCATGATCGCGCAAGCGATCAATTCATGCGCGGAGCGCAATTCATCCCGCTTCGAGGATTAAGATGAAAAAACGCACGCAGGAGCGTGCGTTTTTTGAAATGCATATTTGCGCCTTTATGCCCTCCTCCCCAAAAAAGACGAGGCAGGAGAAAGCCATAGATGCGAGGCTCGTCGAACCGACGGATAGGCGCGTACCGAAGCGTACGTAACTATTCGGAGGAGAAGGCAGTAAACGAAGCAGATATGGTTTTATCCTGCCTCGTCCTCTCAGTCTTTCGGCATCACCGGCACATCGATCGCCACATCGCCGAGCGGGAAGGAGCAGCAGGGATGGATATAGCCATAGATCTTATCCGCCATACGTCTGCCGTCCACGGACTCGGGGACATACACGTCGCCGGAGAGGAGCTGGGAATGACACCAGCCGCATCTGCCGCTTCGACAGTCGGAAGGCGGGTTCAGCCCCGCGGCCTCCATGGCGCGGAGAAGGGTCGTATCCGCCTTGCAAGGCACCTTGTACTCCTCGCCGTTCATGCGCACGGTGATAGTGTAAGTGGCGTCGATATCCCCCTTATAATCCGCATTTTTCTCGGGATGGAAATACTCGCCGAAGAGCTCGTGGCGCACGAATTTCCTGCGGATGCCGAGCTTCTCGATCTCCTTATCCGCGAAATTATACATCGCCTGCGGGCCGCAGAGGAAGATGGAATAATCCCCTTCGGGGGCGTACTTTTTAATGAGCTCCGCGGTGATGAAGCCGCTTTCGCAGCCCTCCGCCGTCTCGTCGCTGAGGACATTCACGAGCTTGATCTTGTCATTCTCCGCCGCCCACGCCGCGATCTCATCCGAGAAAACGGCGTCCTTCAAGGTCCTGCTTCCGTAAAGGAGCACGAGGGAGCAGCTCTCGTCGCCCTCGTAAATGGCTTTCGCAAGGGAGCGGAAAGGCGTGATGCCGCTGCCGCCCGCGATGCCGATGACGGTCTTCGCGTCGCGCAGAGGCTCATAGCTGAAATCACCGAGCGGCGCGGACGCTTTCACGGGCGTACCCACCGTCCAATGATCGAGGATATGCTGCGAGACGATGCCGCCGCCCACTCTTTTCACCGTGATCATATACTCCCCTTTCAATGTGTCCGCGGGGGAAGACGCGATGGAATATGGTCTCTTAAAGGGCTTTCCGTCGATCTCCGCCATCACGGAGAGATACTGTCCCGCGGAGAACCAAGCCGCCTTGCCGCCCTCTTTCGCGGGGGCGAGGACAAAGCTCTTCATGTCGGGAGAGAATTCGCGGATGGACTTCACGACGAGCTCCTGACACTTCGGATGGAGCTCCGCCGCAAGCTTATTCGGCGCGTAAGAAAGAAGGGGCTTCGCGGGGGCGTCCGAGGACTTCCCGATGGCGCGCATTCTATTCATAATGACCTTCACCAGCCCGAGACGGCTGAGCTTCGAGATAGCAGACTTACTCATCTTATTTGCCCTCCTTCTTCAAGTCTCTCAAAACGGCGCGCGCGGTCTTATCCCCCGTGATATAGCCGGAGGGGAAGCCGTCGCCCCTCGTATGGTGTCCGCCGCAGAAATAAAGATTCGGGATATTGAATTCCATCGGTTCCAAAGCGATGCGCCCGACGATATTATCCCAGCCCTCCGTCTGATAGCCATAGATGGCGCCCTCGGGCGTGCCGAGATAACGCGCGAAAGTCACGGGCGTGGCGATGGCGATCTCCTCGATGTAAGGCA
>CAMOUZ010000010.1 GCA_946626795.1 uncultured Clostridia bacterium | reverse complement strand
AGAAGCAAGCCGACGTTTTGATCTGCACGACCATCATCGAGAACGGCATCGACATCCCCGACGCGAATACTCTCATCGTCGTGGAGGCGAATCGGCTCGGACTCTCGCAGATGTATCAGCTCAAAGGGCGCGTGGGGAGGAGCGAGCGTCTCGCATACGCTTATTTCACCTTCCCGGAAGGCTTGCTCCTGACGGGGGACGCCGAAAAGCGGCTGAAAGCGCTCTTGGAGAATGACGACCTCGGGAGCGGCTATCGTCTCGCGATGATGGATCTCGAAATTCGCGGCGCGGGGAATGTCCTCGGCGCGGAACAGCATGGCCATATCGAGCGCGTGGGCTACGATATGTATTGCACCCTCCTTCGCGAAGCCATCGCGGAGCTGAATGGAGAGGCTCTGCCCGAGACAGGGAACGTGGAGCTCTCCGTCAAAGCGGACGCTTATCTGCCGAAAGACTATATCGAGAGCGAGCTCCAACGCCTGCGTTTTTATAAGAAAATCGCCGCAATATCCGACGAAAAGAGCAAAAACGCCGTCCTTCGCGAGATGGAGGAGAATTTCGGAATGCCGCCTGTTAAGGCACATTCTCTCGTGCTCGTCGCGTATATGAAGAGCGTCGCCGCCTCCCTCTTTATCAAGAAAATATCCGTTACGCTCGGCGAAGTCCGCGTGACCTATGCGGACGAGACGTATCCCGTCAGCGCGAATGTCCGAAACGCCCTTCATTTTATGAAAGATGAGATCAAGACGGTGGACGTCATGGGCGCGGAAGTCACGTATAACGTGAAGGCCGGGAGCGTGATGGGGAAAGTGAATCTTCTTACGAAATTCCTTCTCGCCGTTCGCGGGGACAGCCTGACCGAGACGAATAAATAAGCGAATAACGAAGTTTGCCTAACGGCGAGTGAAGTTGCCTTTGACGGTGAAGTTTGCGCGGTTGGCGCAAGTTGCGGATAAAAAGAGGCGGACTTAACTTCACTGTGAGCAAAGCGAAGCGCTTCACGATGAAACAACTTCACTTTTGCATCAGCAAAAACTTCACCGCATCGAACGATATGCCCTGCGGGCACGGTTTTCCCCGGTGCGACGCGCCGCAGTCGCCATTCATTCCCCCGCATTTCCTCTTCCATGATTTCCCGCAGAATTTTTATGCGCACGTGGGGCGGATTGTGCTATAATACAACTATGAACCAACGTTCTTCAAGGACTATTCTTCTCATTTGTCTGCTTCTTTGCGTGGCGATGACGCTCACGGTATTTTCCGCCTGCGAGGAGAAAGTTTCGTATGAGCTTTCTTTGGACGGGGCGCTTTATCCCGGAGCGGAGATCCCGCTCTTTTTGGTGTCGGCGGCAGGAGAGGAGACCTCTCTCGGCGAGGGCTTTGAGATCGTAGTGTCGAGCGGAGCGGAGGTCGCTTCCGTTTCGGACGGCGTCCTTTTCATCGCGAAGACGGCCTCGGCGGGAGACGCCTTTACGCTCTCCGTGACGGGCGGCGGCGTGAGTCTCACCGAGGATTTCGTCGTGGCGGCGCTCGGGGCTGAGAAAATCACGCTTCTCGCCGCGGACGAAGCGGCGGCGGGGGAGGAGATCCGCTTGAAAGCGAGGATCCTGCCGGATGCGAATCTCCCCGTAACCTATGAGCTCATCCGCGGAAACGCCACCCTTGAAGGGGATCTTCTTCGTATCGGCAGGGACGCGGATTACGGCGAATACGTGGTGGTCTCTGCGCGTTGCGGCGATGTGGTCAGCGCGGAGAAATATATAAAAGTCACGACCTATCAGCCTCATTCGCTGACGATCACCGCCGAAGAGGACGCTTGTCCTGCGGGGGAGAGTCTTTTCGTCAGGGTGGACATGGCGCCCGATTATACCGATTTTCCTTTGTATATCACCTTCGAGACGGGCGGAGAGTACGCGACGTATGACCGTGAAAGCTCTCTCCTCACGGTGTCTCGGGAGGCGCCCGAAGGCGCGAGCATTTTGCTCGTTGCGAGCTGCGGGACGAAAGTCGCTTGGAAGAATATCCGCGTGGGGCGTCCCGTGCCGAGGGCGATCGCGGTGGCGGACGGCGGAAGCGCCGTTACGACGGGCGAGACGCGCACGTTTACCTATGCTTTGACCCCCGCGAATGCGGACGATTCCGAAGTGGAAGTGTTCTTGCTCAGCGGCGGAAATTATATCGAATGGGAGACAGGCTCCACCACCTTCAAGGTGAAAGAGACGGCGCCGCGCGGGAGCGAGATCGTTTTCCGCGTGTCGGCGTCCGTCCTTGCGGAAGACGTGACGGTGCGTTACACCGTCGAGACCGTGCAGTCCGCGAGCCTCGCCATCTCGACGACGGCGAACGCCTCCTCTTATCTCGGCGAAGGGGAAGAAGCGCGGATCAGCGCGGAGGTCTCTCCCGCGGATTGGGCGGGTGACGTGCGCTATAACGTCCTCGACGGCGCGGACCTTGTGGAAGAGGTGGCCTCGGGCGTCTTCGTCGTGAAAGCGGGCGCGGGGAGGGGCGTCGTCAGGATCTCGGCGGTGACCTCGGACGGCGTCGGAAGCAACGAGGTTTCCTTCTCCGTGCGCGGAAGATACGACCGCAGAGTGTATGAAGATTGGAGCCAAGTCTCCTTGAAGACCTCGAAAGAGGCGCATTTTATCTGGATGGTCCTACCGGAGGATTATGACGTGCCGAGCGAGAAAAGCACGATCTTGGTCCCTTACGAAGTCACGGACCTCATCCTCGAAGGACATTACGACGGCACGGAAGCCACGGTGTATCAAGGGCTGTATTTCTATTTCCGAAACGCGGCGACGCGCACGGTCACCCTCTCTTCTTTCGCCACCGCCGCCACCTATGGAATGGGGGGCACGGTGATGGATTTCGGCTCGTCGGGCAAGACGACGGTGGTCCTCGACGGAGCAAATCTCGTGCGGGCGGATTCGCCGTATTATCTCGATAACGACGGGGAAAAGGTGAATGGCGTTTGGCAAAGGAAGACGAATCCCTCCAATAAAGAGATCAAACAGCGCAACGGCATGTACGGGCATAACGGCGTGAACGGCGGTATCGCCCTCGGTGGATATTCTCTCGTCTTTAAAGGGGACGGTGTCCTCCTTGCGGAGGCGGGGAACGGCACGGACGGCACGAATGGCGGCGACGGTGCGTCGGCGGCGTATACGGACGGCGTCCTGCTCTATGTGTCGGGAAGCGGCGGCGACGGCGGAAACGGCGGCGACAGCGGCTCTGCGATCTATGCGTATCGTGTGGAATTCGAGTCCGGCATGGTGACGGCTGTGGCGGGGAAGGCGGGAGCCAAAGGTCTCGGCGGAGAAGCGGGCGGCATTTCCGCGCTTGCGGGGCTTTCGGTCACGGCGACGCGCGGAGAGAATGGTGCGGACGGAGAAAACGGCGTCGTATATCTCGCCGTAAATGCGAAAGAGATCTTGGGCACGAGCTACGTGACGGCGCAAGGCTCCGTCGAGAGCAGAAAAGTCAGAGCGACGGACTCCCTTGACGCGCTTATCGCGAGGATGGAGGGATATTGCGGCGTGTCCGTTTATTATAAAGCCATCGAGGATCCTTATGCCTCGTATCCGATGGAGAAGCAGACCGACGCTTCCGCCACGATGAAACAGGCGCAATTTCTCTTATACACCTTTGAGATGATGCCGAAAAACTGCTGGCGGGAATTCGTCTTCTTGAATAACGGCGAGATCAAGATCTATCTCGTGAAACGCATCAACAGCGGCAGAACGCTCGGACTGACCGACGCGACGAATCGCGTGTGGTTCGCCACTTTCGAGACCGAAATGCGCGGCGTGATCCGCGGCGGATATTACAATATTATGCTCCACGAATTCACCCACGTGCTGACTTATAATATGACGAAGACCAAGCAAAGCGCCTTCAAAAAGAACCTTGCGAACGTCAATAAAGGCGGCCCCGGTTATGCGAGTACCTCGAATGATGGCGTGTACGGCGTATGGGACGAGAATACCGCCCAAACGAGCTATTTCCTGACGGGGTATTCCCGCACGGATTATAAAGAGGACGCCGCCGAGACGCTTTCTCTTTGCTCGGTCTTTGTCTCCCGCCCCGATTTCTTGGAGGAGGGGACGCATATCCGCGAGAAATTCGAGCTCATCGTGAATACCTTCGCGGGATCTTTTGAGACGATGTCGAGATTTAAAGATTCGAATTCTTTCGCTTACGATCATCTTTTCGAGGAGCGAGAAAAGGCGGCAGCTTGACTTTTATTCGGAAGCGAGCATTGCGAAAAGCGCCCATTGGGCTCTCCGAAAGGGCACGGAGGATTTTGAAAGAAGGCGCAATGCGGGAGGAAAGCCCCTGCGCGCCGAAAATCGAAAAAGATAAAAAGGGGCGGAGCGCAGTCTTGCGTTCCGTCTCTTTTTCGCGTCCTTTACAGATCGTCCGCGTCTTGCTCGGGCTCGTCGCTTCCGTTTTTATCGTCCGCCGTGCCGGTATAAGCCCCCTGCTTGTCGAAGCGGCTTTTCAGCTCCGAAAAGAGGGCTTTCGCTTTGCGGACGGCTTTTCGGATGAGCTTCATTATTCGTGTACCCTTTCGCGCTTGTCTTGCGGAAAGTGTTCGTCCACGCGGCCCTTCTTGCGA
Source organism: uncultured Clostridia bacterium (assembly GCA_946626795.1). Classification (GTDB taxonomy): domain Bacteria; phylum Bacillota; class Clostridia; order Christensenellales; family CAG-1252; genus CAG-1252. The sequence goes on along the minus strand of CAMOUZ010000010.1, from coordinate 15,647 downwards.
ATGATGAAATAGATGAGCCAAGCGCCTGCGACGCCCACGAGCACATAGATGATTCTTGCGGCGATCTCGCTGCCGAAGGTGATCCAAGTCACGAGATTAAAGCCGAAGATCCCGATGGCTAGCCAATTTACCGCGCCGATGATGGCGATGATGAGTGCGATCAATGTTATCATTTTTTCCTCCTTTTGCGAAAGATGATCCCCCGCAAGGGATATTATGTGCGGGGGAGAATCTCTTTATTCGCGAAGGGGGAGGAAGGGGCTCAAACCTTCTTGCTGATGACCTCTCCTTTGACGGGGTCCAAAAGGAGCGCCCAATAGTCCGCGGGGGACTTGATGAAGGAGACGTAATAATAGTAAGGCGCCTCGTCGTCCGGTAGGGCGTTCACGAGCTTGATATAGATCTCGCGTTCCAAAGCGCCCGTGTCGCTCTCCGCTTGAATGCTCTCTTTGAGCTCCTCTTCCGCGATTTTGAGGACGTCCTTCCAGCCGAGCGTCCCTTCGAGCTTATTCGCAAGGGGGATCTCACTTTCGAGGATGTCCGCCGCGACGACCTTCACCGCCGTGACCTTTCCGATCTCCGCGATGTCGCGGAGCTCCGCGGAGAAGGTGGCGCCGATGACGTCTTTCACGAGGTCTCCGCTCCTTTCTCCCGCTTCTCCGATGACGGTGTAAGTATAGGTATTATTGAAAAGAGAGGCGGTGAGCGGCGTGACGGTCAGGGTGGCAAAACGAGCGAGTTCTCCCACCTTCCCGTCGATGACGATGAGTTTCTCGCTCTCGCCCGTCACGAGTTGCAGGGAAAAGTCGTCGTTTGCGCCCACGTAAACGGCGTCGTGGAAGGTGCTGACGTTCTTCTCCAAACCGGTGCGTTCTTCCGCGTTCTCTTCCGTCTTCTTTTTGCAAGCGGCGAGCGAGAAAAGGCAGGCAAGGGTGAGCATAAGGGCGATGATTACGATAAGGATCTTTTTCATAGTATTCTCCCGAAATGAAGTAGTATAGCTTATGCGGGAGGGCGCTCCGTTATGCCTCGGACACATTTGTCTTGATAAATAAGGAAAGAAGAATTATAATAAATATATGATCTACGGAAATATAAGCGGCATCAAGCGCGCCCTTCTTTGGCAGCTTGAGAAGCACCTCGGATATACGGATAAGAGCTCTTTCGTCTCGGAAGAGACCCTCTCTCTCGTCTGCCGTTTTACGCAGGAGACGGGGAAGGAGATCTCCGTATATCTCAGCCGCTCCGGTCGAGTGGAAGCCATCGCCGTCGGAGACGCCGTGAAGGTGGAGGCGATGCCTCTCGGGAAGCGTCGCGGCGAGACGTCGAATAGCAAGATCCGCGTCATCCACACCCATCCGAACGGCGTGGCGCGCCTCTCGAATGCAGATCTCTCCGCCTTGAAAGAGCTGAAATACGACTGCATCGCGGCGGTGGGCGTCTCGAATGCGGGCGCGAAGAAGATGCAGGTGGCGTATCTCGGAGAGAAGGGGGTCTCCCTTTTGGACGTGGAGATCGCCTCGATGGATCACGCCGCCCTCCTCGAAAAGATCGTGGAGAATGACAAGGTCGGGAAACGGCGCGGAAGCGACGAGACCGTGAAAGTGAATAACCGCTGTATCGTCGTGGGTCTCGGGGACGCTGCCTCGCTTTACGAGCTCAAAAGGCTCGCCGAAACGGCGAATTACGAGCCTGTCGGGCAGGTGGAACAGAAGCGAACAGGCGTGGACTCCACCTTTTACGTCGGAAGCGGCAAGATCGATGAAATCGCGATGGAAGCGCAGATCAAGGACGCCGGCACCGTGATCTTCGACGCGGCGCTCAGCGCCATACAGCACGCGGCGATCTCGGAGCGCCTCTCCCGCGTCATCTTGGATCGCGGCACCCTCATTCTCGAGATATTCAAGAAGCACGCCACCACGGCGGAAGGCAGGCTCCAAGTGGAGCTCGCAAGGCTGAAATACACTCTCCCGCTCCTCGTGGGGCAGGGCGAAGCGATGAGCCGTCAGCGCGGCGGTCTTTATGCGATGGGCGGCGGCGGCGAGACCAAGCTCGAAGTGGATCGCAGGCATATCCGCAAGCGCATCTCGGAGATTTCGGAGAAACTGCGCGCCTTGGAGAGCGGTAGAGACGTCCGCAGGAAGAAGAGGAAGCAGACGGGAGTCAAGAGCGTCACCCTCCTCGGCTATACGAACGCGGGGAAGAGCACCTTGATCAACGCCGTCTCCCGCTCCGATCTTTATGCGGAGAATAAGCTCTTCGCCACGCTGGACAGCGTGAGCCGAAGCGTTTGGACGGACAGGGGAAGCTACGTGATGACGGACACCGTCGGTTTCATAAGAAACCTGCCCCATACCTTCGTGGAAGCTTTCAAATCCACCTTGGACGAGGTGAGATACGCAGACCTTTTGATCCACGTCGTGGACGCAGCCTCTCCCGAGATGGAGGCGCAGATGCGCACGGTGGAGGAGGTGGTCCGCGAGATCGGCGCGGAGGACGTGCCGATGATCACGGTGTATAATAAAGCGGATAAAGCCGAGCGCATAGAGGGCAGACTCTATGTCAGCGCGAAATTCGGCGAGAATATAGACCTGCTGAAAGAGACGATCAAGACCGCGCTCTTCGGCGAAAAGGAGACGATATGAAACTATATGTCAAAAAATTGGATTCACGCGCCATTCTTCCCACCTACGGCTCGGAGAGGGCCGCGGGCGCGGACCTTTACGCTCTTCTCGAAGGGGAGAGCCTCGGCATTCTTGCGGGAGAGACCGTCCTCGTCCATACAGGCATTGCGGCGGAGATCCCCGAGGGATATGTCGGACTTGTCTTTGCGCGAAGCGGGCTCGCCACGAAAAGGGGACTTGCCCCCGCGAATAAAGTGGGCGTGATCGACTCGGATTATCGCGGCGAGATCATGGTCGCCCTCCATAATCACGGCTCCGTCCCCACGGAGGTCCTCGCGGGCGAAAGGGTCGCCCAGCTCGTCATCGTGCCTTACCTCACGGCGGAGATCGAAGAGACGGACAGCCTCTCCGAGACCGAGCGCGGCGCGGGAGGCTTCGGTTCTACGGGAAGAAAATAGAGAGGCGGCTTATTCCGCCGAAAAACCCTCCTTCCAAGCGCGAAGGAGCGCGTCAAACCCGCATTTCGCATTCGCGGGCGAGGTGGAGGGAAGAAGAATGGCTTTCTCTGTAAGACAGGGGAAGCCTTTTTTGAAAAGGGCATAGGCTTTTTGCCCGTTCAGCAAGATCTTTCGAACGTTTGATTTCTCCAGAATAGAAGGAATATCCGCATATTCCACGTTTTTTATGGAGGCGTCGCCCGAGCCTGTGATGCGGCAGGAGAGGACGACGTCATAGAGCGCAACGCCCTTTTTCAGGAGGGCGGCGGTCTTCTCTTTTGCGGAAAGAAGGGTGAAGTCCTCTCCGAGGAGGGCGCTCATCACGCGCCAAAAACGGTTTTGCGGGTGCATATAATAAAAATCCGCCTCGCGCGAAGCCACGGATGGCAGGCTCCCGAGGATGAGGACGCGGGAATGCGCGTCGTAAATGGGCGGGAAGGAATGCCGCACACTCTCTTCGACAGCTTTTTTCATCTCACACCGTATGGAAATAGGCACGGCTCTTGGAGCGATACGCTCCGGGGGAGACCCCCTCTTTCCGCTTGAAGATCAAGGCGAGATAATTCCCCGAGGAGAAGCCGCAGCTGTCCGCGATCTCCTCTATGCTGTCGTTCGTGGTGACGAGGCGCTCTTTGACTTTCGTCATGCGGAGATTCAGAAGGAAATGCATCGGGGAGCAGTCGAGGTGTTTCTTGAAATGATAGATCAGCGTTTGTTTGCTCGTATAAAGCTCACGACAGAGATCGTCCAAGGAAAAATCGTCGCTGTAATTCGCGTTCATATAGTTAATTGCTCCGATCACCAAGGGGGACGCCGAGGGGGATCCCGTGGCGAGGAGAGGCTCGGTATTGCGCGTGAAAGTATATAAGGTGAGGATGAAATAAGCGAATTTCGCCTTTTGGATCTCTTGGAAATTTTTGTCCGACGGGGAAAGCGTCTCGTAAGTCTTTAAGATTTCGAGGAGGTCATCGGCCTGCTCTGCGCCGAGGCGGACGGGGGAGAGTTGCAGTCCTTCGAGGACGTCACGCTGGAAGTCGTCGAGGTAATTCGCGGTGACGTAAAGGTTAATGCGCTTGAATTTTCCGCCCTCTGTCTTATGCATCTTATGCGGGGGGACGACGAGCACCACGGGCGCTTCCACCTCGAAGAGTTTATTCTCGAAGAAAAGCACGCGCTTGCCTTCATAGAGGAAATAGATCTCGTAATAAGGATGCGAATGCAGGCTCGGCATCGCCATATTGTTCGTCATTTGCAGTTCTTCTATTTTGAGAAATCTCTCCATCGCCGTTTCCTCCGTTTTCGATTTTACAATGTCGCTTCGGGAAATGTCAATGAAGATATTATAATTTATATGTGTTTTTGCGAGATTGTTGGGATTTTTTATATAAATATGGATATGTGGAAGACGTATAATAGTGGCAGAAACAAAAAAAGGAGCTTGGTATGAAATACGTTGATAACGGAAAGAAAGTGGAAAACGTCAAGATCGCGTATGTCGGCGGCGGTTCGAGAGGCTGGGCGCGCGGCCTCATGAGCGATCTCGCGCAAGAAGCGGCGATGAGCGGCACGGTCTATCTTTATGACATCGATTTCGCGGCGGCGAAGGCGAATGAGACCATCGGTAACGGCATCTATGACAGAGAGGACGTGCTCGGAAAATGGCATTATAAGGCGGTGGAGACCCTCGAAGAGGCGCTCCAAGACGCAAATTTCGTGGTCATCAGCATCCTGCCCGGGACGTTCGATGAGATGGAGAGCGACGTGCATCTCCCCGAGAAATACGGCATTTATCAGTCTGTGGGCGACAGCGTGGGCCCCGGCGGTATTGTCAGAGCGCTCCGCACCATCCCGATGTATAAAGTCATCGCGGAAGGCATCGCGAAGTGTTGCCCCGAGGCGTGGGTCATCAATTATACGAACCCGATGAGCCTCTGCACGGCGGCGCTTTATGCGTATTTCCCCAAGATCAAGGCGTTCGGCTGCTGCCACGAAGTGTTCGGTACGCAGAAGATCCTCGGCCTTGCTTATCAAGAGAAATACGGCAAATTCCTCGAAAGGGAAGAGGTGAATATCAACGTGCTCGGCGTGAATCACTTCACTTGGATCACCGAGGCGAAATATCACAATGAGGACCTTATGCCGATCTATGCCGAGTTTGTGGATAAGCATTATGAGGAAGGCTATATCGTGGATTCTTCCACCCATTGGATGAATAATACCTTCGTCAGCGCGGAGCGCGTGAAGTTCGATCTCTTCAAGAGATACGGCGTCATCGCGGCGGCGGGCGACAGACACCTCGCCGAGTTCTGCCCGGGCGAATGGTATCTCAAAGATCCCGAGACCGTGAAAGCTTGGAAGTTCGGTCTCACCACCGTGGATTGGAGGCGTGACGACCTCAAAAAGAAGATCGAGAAGACGGAGAAGCTCCTCTCCGGCGAAGAAAAATTCGAGATCCGCGTGACGGGCGAAGAGGGCGTTCGCCAGATGAAGGCGATCCTCGGCTTGCATCCCATCGTGACCAACGTGAACCTGCCGAATCAAGGTCAGATCCCCGATCTCCCGCTCGGCGTCGTGGTGGAGACGAATGCATCCTTCTCGCCGCGCGGCGTCCAGCCCATTTGCGCGGGTCCGCTCCCGAAGGGCGTAGACTCCCTTGTGCGCAGAGTGGTGTATGAGCAGCAGCTCACCCTCGAAGCGGCGATCACGGGTGACTACGAGCTTGCATATCGCGCTTTCGCGAATGACGCGAACGTGAATATCCCCTTGAAGGATTCCCGCGAGCTCTTCGATCAAATGGTCAGAAACACCGCGAAGTACCTTCCCGATTACGCGAAGATCAAGTAATATCCGATCAAAAGAAAGAAAAAAAAGGAGCGTTTCCGCTCCCTTTTTTTTTGTCCTTTCTTCGCGTCAGTTATTGAAATCTTCTTTTCCCGCGCCGCAGAGAGGGCAAGCGAAATCGTCGGGAAGATCCTCGAATTTCGTGCCCGGCGCGATCCCGTTCTCGGGATCACCGAGCGCCTCGTCATATTCCCAGCCGCAAAGTGTACATACGTATTTCATTAAGATATCCTCCTTTTTTTATGATCTATGATCTCGGGATTTCCCGATCATCAGTCCTCCGTTTCCACGAGCTGTACGGTGTAACAATAGGATTTTTCGTACCAATCCGTGGGTCCGTCTTCCTCTTCCGTGCTCCATATTCCTTTATAGATGTCGCCGGGGAAGAGGGTGAATTCCTCGCTTTCGTATTTGAAGTCATAGCCCTCGGAGCCATAGGCGAGAAATTTCGCGCCCTGCCTGCCCTTCTCGTCCGTCACGTATTCCAGAAATCTGAAATAGAAGCCTTGCGTGATGTCGACAAGGGGGTCGTCCTCTTTTAATTCGCCATTAACGCAATAACGGATTTTCAGCATACGCGCCTCCTTATTTGATGGGCTCGAAGTCCGCCGCGCCGTGCTTGCAGAGGGGGCAGACGATGTCCTCGGGGAGGGTGTCGCCCTCGTAGATATAGCCGCAGATCTTGCAGACGAAGCCCTTCTTGCCCTCGGTTTGGGGCTTGGGTTTGACGTTCTTTTGATAATAGGTGTAGGTCATGGTTTCGAGCGCAGAGATCACGCGCGCCTCCGTCACAGAGCAGATGAACATCCCGTGCGTGCCGAGATCCACGTATTGTTCCACGGCGAGGGAGAGGAAGCTGTTGATATAACGGGGCAGGAAGACGAGACCGTTGTCGCTGCGATAGGTCTCCCATCCCTCGAATTTGTCCGCGTTTCTGCCGCTGCGGAAGCCGAAATTCTCGAAGACCGAGAAGGGCGCGTCCACGGAGAGGCAGTTTAAGTTCATCTTGCCCGTCTGCTTGATAACGTGATGGGAATAATTTTGCTTATTAATGGTGACCGCCACGCGGTTCGGCGTGCTCGTGACCTGCGAAACGGTGTTCACGATGAGCCCATTGTCTTTCTTGCCGTCATTGGAGGTGACGACGTAAAGCCCGTAGCCGATATTGAAGAGCGCTTTGAGGTCATTCTTGTTCGCCGTGGCGTCGCCGCGCGCGAGATAGTCCGCGCAGAGCTCGTCCGAGACCTTCTCGATGGCGTCTTTCGTGAGATCGTTCATCGCGGAAGTCAGACGAATGACAGGCTCCACGAAGGTGATATTCTTGCTCTCCGCAAAGAGCTCTTTCATCACTTTCGCGGCGAGAGGCGCCCAGCTGCCGTTTTCGATGAGGGCGATGGTGCGATTCCGATAGCCGCGTTCGGTGAGATGTTCGATGAAGGTGCGCATATAGGGGAAGATGTCCGCGTTGTAGGTGGTGGTGGCGAGGACGATCTTGCCGTAACGGAAAGCGTCTTCGACAGCTTCCGCCATGTCCTCTCTCGCAAGGTCGCAGACCGACACTTTCGGGCAGCCTTTCGCTTTGAGCTTCTCCGCGAGGAGCTGCACCGCCGCCTTGGTGTGACCGTAGACGGAGGTATAGGCGATGAAGATGCCTTCGGTCTCCACGCCGTACGAGGACCAAATGTTATAAAGATTGAGATAATAGCCGAGGTTCTCTTTGAGAATGGGACCGTGCAGGGGGCAGATCGTCTTGATGTCCAGCACCGCCGCTTTCTTTAAGAGCGCCTGCACCTGCGCGCCGTATTTCCCCACGATGCCGAAATAATATCTTCTTGCTTCGCAAGCCCAATCCTCGTCCGCGTCCAGCGCGCCGAATTTGCCGAAGCCGTCCGCGGAGAAAAGCACCTTGTCGAAGGCGTCGTAGGTGACGATGACTTCCGGCCAATGCACCATCGGCGCCGTCACGAAATGCAGGACGTGTCTGCCGAGGGGGAGGGTGTCGCCTTCGCCCACGACGATGCGCCTGTCCTCGAATTCCTGTCCGAAGAAGTTCTTCATCATCGCGAAAGCCTTCTGAGAGGAGACCACCGTCGCGTTGGGATAGGTCTTCATAAAGGTCAGGATATTGCCGGAATGGTCGGGCTCCATGTGTTGCACGATGAGATAATCGGGGTTTTTCCCGCCCGTGGCGGCGGCGATATTGTCCAACCATTCGTGCCCGAAACGGGCGTCCACGGTGTCCATGACAGCGATCTTATAGTCCGCGACTACGTAAGAATTATAAGCCATGCCGTTCGGCACGTCGTATTGTCCCTCGAAGAGATCGATTTCCCGGTCGTTCACGCCTACGTATTTGATGTCCGAAGTAATGTTCATAGTACCTCCTTTTTCGTGCGCGCTCCGAACGGGCGAAAATGCACGAGACTCTGTTTTATCAGTATAACATAAAAAGCGCCGCGCGGGCAAGCCCGTAATTCGCAAGTTTCGGCTTCCGTCTTCGCAGCGGCGGGATACTTCCTAAAAAAGTTTTGTTTTTCGGAAAGAGCGGTGTATAATAGAAATACAACGTTGTGTGCGCGCACGTAAAAGCGCGAACGGAGAGAGTATGGATAAGAAAAAGTTTTACATTACGACGCCGATCTATTATCCGAGCGGCACGTGGCACCTCGGCACGTGTTACACCACCGTCATCTGCGACGCGATCGCCCGTTTCAAGCGGAAGCAGGGCTTTGACGTCTTTTATCTGACGGGCACGGACGAGCACGGGCTTAAAATCGAGCAGAAGGCGAAGGAAGCGGGCGTCACGCCCAAGGAGTACGTGGACAAGAAAGTGGCGAACCTGAAATCTCTTTGGGGTAGGCTCAAAATCAGTTACGATAAGTTTATCCGTACGACGGACGATTATCACGAAGCCGCCGTGCAGAAGATCTTCGACAAGCTTTATAACCAAGGCGATATCTATAAAGGCGAGTACGAAGGGTATTATTGCGTGCCATGCGAGACGCATTGGACCAAGACTCAGCTCGTGGACGGCAAGTGTCCGGACTGCGGCAGAGAGGTGGGAATCGCGAAGGAGGAATGTTATTTCTTCCGTCTCAGCAAGTATCAGGACAAACTCATAAACCTTTTGGAGGAGAATGAGGAGTTTCTGCTCCCCAAGCCGCGCCGCCGCGAGATGATCAATAATTTCCTGCGCCCGGGTCTCAGCGACCTCGCCGTGACGCGTTCGAGCTTCACCTGGGGTGTGCCCGTCACCTTTGATCCCAAACACGTGATCTATGTCTGGATCGACGCGTTGATGAATTACGTTACGGCGCTCGGGTACGGAAGCGAGGACGACAGCCTCTTTCGTAAGTATTGGCCGGCGGACGTCCATATGATGGGCAAGGAGATCGTGCGTTTCCATAGCATCATCTGGCCCGCGCTTTTGATGGCGCTCGACATTCCCCTTCCGAAGAAGGTGTATGGTCACGGCTGGCTCCTCATGGGTGCGGACAAGATCAGCAAGAGCAAGGGGAATATCGTGGATCCCGTGGAGCTTTCGGACAAGTACTCCGTGGACGCCGTTCGTTATTATCTCCTGCGCGAGATCCCCTTCGGACAGGACGGCGCCTATACGACGCGCGCTTTCCTCTCCCGCTTGAATGCCGATCTCGCGAATGACCTCGGAAACCTCGTGAAGCGCACGATGGCGATGGTCACGAAATATAATGGCGGGGCGATCCCCGTTTGGAGCGGGAAAAAGGAGAATACCGACGAGGAGATCATCAAGATGGCGGAGTCCGCCCTCGAAGAAGTCTCGAAGAATATGGACGAGCTTTATATCCCCGAGGCGCTCCAAGCCATTTTCCGCTTGGCGCAGCGCGCGAATAAATATATCGACGAGAACGCCCCGTGGATCCTCGTCAAAGACGAGAGCAAGAAAGAAAGGCTGAATGACGTGCTGTACGTTCTTTTGGAGTGCATTCGCGTGTCGGCGGTCCTGCTCGAAGCTTTCCTGCCCGATACGGCGGCGAAGATCTTCTCTCATTTTAACGGGCTTTCCGAAGAGGAAAAGACCTTTGACAGCATTAAGAAGTTCGGCGCGCTCAAAGCAAAGAGCGTGAACGAACAAGACGCCATCTTTATGCGGGTGGACGTGGATAAGGAGATAGAAGCGATGGAGAAAGAGTCGGCGAAGGCGGCGGCGACAGCACCCGCGGAAACGGAAAAGAAAGAGATCATTTCGATCGATGATTTTATGAAAGTGGAGCTTCGCGTGGGCAAAGTGCTCGAAGCGGAGAAGATGCCCAAGACGGATAAGCTCCTCGTGATGAAGGTGGCGGTCGGCGCGGAAGTGCGCACCATCGTCAGCGGCATCGCGAAGTATTACACCCCCGAAGAAATGGTGGGGAAGGAAGTGGTCGTGGTGGCGAATCTCGCGCCGCATGTTTTCCGCGGCGTGGAGAGCCAAGGCATGCTTCTCTGTGCGGACGACCCCGAAGCGGGCGTGGTGTTGGTCAGCCCCGAAAAAGTCGTTGCCTCGGGCAGCGAAGTGAGATAATGTTTGTCGACGCGCACGCACACCTCGACGACGAGCTCTTGGAAGGGCGCGAAGCGGAGGTCATCGCCGCCGCGAAAGAGGCGGGCGTCGGCGTCATCGTGAATGCGTCTTCCGATCTCCCTTCTTCCGAGAAGAGCGTGGCGCTTTCCGCGAGGAGAGAGGAGGTCTATGCCGTCATCGGCGTGCATCCGCACGAAGCGAAGACCTATACGGACGAGGTGGAGAGTCGCCTCGTCTCTCTTTCTGCGGAGAAGAAAGTCGTCGCCTTCGGCGAGATCGGTCTGGACTATCATTACGATCTCTCGCCCCGCGACGTACAGCAGGCGGTGCTCGAAAAGGAGATCTGCCTCGCGGACGAGCTCGGGCTCCCCGTCGTCTTCCACGTCAGAGAGGCGTATGAGGATTTCAATGCGATCATCGAGCGGCAAAAAAATCGTCTCCGCCACGGCGTTTTGCTCCATTGTTACAGCGGGAGCGCGGAGCTTGCGAAGTATTATCGGGAGCGCTTCGGCGCGAAGTTCTCTTTCGGCGGCGTATTGACTTTCGCCAAGCATAAAACGCCCGTTCTCCAAGCGGCGGGGATAGAGAATATCCTCCTCGAAACGGACTGTCCCTATATGACGCCCGTGCCGTTTCGGGGGACGCCGAACGAGCCGAAACACATCCCGCTCATTGCGGCGAAAATGGCGGAATTGCTCGGTATTTCCGTGGAAGAGATCGCGGAAAAAACCACGGAAAACGCGCTCGCTTTTTACGGGATCGGAAAGGGAAAAGAATGATCATCGACGGAAAGTTTTTCAATATAGATTTCAATAAAAAATTCGGTCAGAATTTTATCTTTGACAAGAATCTTCTTATGGCGATCGCGGCGGACGCGGGCGTCACGAAAGAGGATGTCGTTTTGGAGATCGGCGCGGGCGCGGGCACCCTTACGGCGGCGCTTGCCGCGGCGGCGAAGGAAGTCGTCGCCTATGAGATTGACGAGAATCTCCGCCCCGTCTTGGAGGATAGGCTCGGCGGTCTTTCGAATGTGCGCGTCGTTTTTGAAGATTATATGAAAAGAAAGGAGCCCTTGCCTCCCGTTTTCAAGGTGGTGGCGAATCTTCCTTATTACGTGACCACCCCCATCTTGATGAGTCTCATCGAAGGGGAAGAGCGCCCCGAAAGCGTCACCGTGATGGTGCAGAAAGAGGTGGCGGAGCGGCTTGTCGCCAAGGCGGGTAGCGCGGAATACGGCGCGATCACCGCGTCGATCGACCTCGTGGCGGACGCAGAGATCACACGTATCGTCGGCAGGAAGAATTTCATTCCCCCGCCCAATGTGGATAGCGCCGTGGTGCGTATCACCCTTCGGGACAAAGGCTATTCCCAAGGGGAGATCTCCCTTGCGCGCAAACTCATTCGAGCCGCATTCAACATGCGTCGCAAGACTCTCTCGAACGCCCTTGCGGGGGTGCTCGGCGGGAAAGACCGTGCCGCGGAGGTGATCGCCGCCGCAGGCTTCGCGCCGTCCGTGAGAGGGGAGACGCTGTCCGCGGAGGATTATATCAAGCTCGCGCGGCGCGCCGAGGAAGAGTAAAGCTCGGAGCCATCGCATTTTGAGGCATAGCCTCAGGACGGGTGTCTTTTCGCCGCCTCAAACTTTCATAGAATGAAATTCTATGCGCTGTCGGCTAAGAAAAATGCTTGCAACTCATCGGATTATTAGGTATAATATACAAGTACGTTAGTTTATAATAGGGGAGTGCGCTTCCGCGCGACCCTTATTAAGGAGTCTTTGGAATGAAAAAGAAATTGATGACAGTCTTGATAATACTCATACTTGCGACGGCGATGATCTTGGCTACGGCTTGCAGTAACGGCACGTTATTCAAGAAGAACAACGAGCGTGATATGATGCAGAACACGGCGGATGTCACGTATGCCGGACGTACGGCGCCCGTGACCAAGCTCGACCTTAACAGTACGATTTATAATTGGGTGTATCAATACTATTCTTACTATCAGCAAGGCTATATCAGCCAGTCGAATTATCAAGCCATTTTGGATAATATCGCCACGAGCTATAAGCAGGGAAATGAAAGCCTTGCGGAGAGCGAAGCGTATACGTTGAAATGTATCGACGTCCTCTATAAGACGGCGTATGAGAAGGCGGACGCCGAGGGCAAAGCGGCGCTGGAAAAGGCTTCCACCGTGGATAAGAGCTACAACGAAGCGGAGCGTATCGCCGAGATCGAGTCCATCCTTTCCGCAAAGTATCTTGCGGCGGCGCGCAAGGCGTATAACGAAGAAATGCAGACGTCTTTTGACGAGTATCGCGAGGCGTATGAGACCGAGCTCAAAAACGGCGCGCATACCTCGAAGTCCGTGGAGAACGTGGAGAAGCTCGTCATCACCGCTCCCGCCAAGACCGTTTATGAAAAGGGCGAGTCCATCAATCTGAACGGATTGAAGGTTTCCGTGAAATATGAGAACGACGAGAACCTCGTGGAGCTCGAACGCAGTGATTACACCGTGACGGGCTTCGACAGCTCCGAAGTGGCGAAGAAGGAGGTCACCGTGACCTTCGGTTCCACCTCCGAGACTTTCGAAGTGGAGATCATCGCGGCGAAGCCCTCTCGTCCCTCCATGCCGAAAGACGAAGAGGAAGAGGACGACGAGACCGTACCTGCCCGCTTCGAGGAGACCCTGAATGCGGATATCGAAAAGGCGCAGACCTCGGACGTCAGCGAATACAAGATCCTCAAAGAGGTGAAACGTAGGCTCGAAAAGTCTTTTGAGTCGAATTATCGCTCCTATGATTATTATTATCTCAGCAAGCTCAAAACCGAAGTCGTGAACGAAGTCGAAGCGAATGTCGCGGACGCCGCGAAGACCGCCACGCTCGCCGAGATCACCGCGAAGTACGAGGCGGATGTCAAGGATCAGCTTGCGCAGCTCAAAGTGGATAGCTCCACGTATAAAGATACCATCTCCGGCGCGGATTTCGCGACGCAGCTCGTGCATACCGACGACGGTTATTTCTATGTGAGACACGTGCTCTTCAAACTTACGGACGCGGACAAGGCGCTTTACACGGCGTTCAAAAATGAGAAAGTGGCGACGGATGCCGCGCTGGAAGAATATCTCAGAGCCCTCGTGGATCAGATGTCCGTGTATCTCAGCAACGTGGAGTATGATAAGGATGCCGCCTGCGAAGAAGAGAGCTGTTCTTGCAAGGCGTGTGAGAATTATGACGGCACGGAGCCGGGTGAATGTACGGATCCCGACTGCACCTGCGTGAAGTGTCCGAATAAGAGATTCGTGAATGAAGATTTTGCGGAGAATACCCGGAAATACGTTTCGGACGAGACGTTTGCGCTCGACGCGACTAAGGTGAAAGAGGACGGTACGATCAACGTACACGAAGTGATCAAGGCGATGTATGCGGACCTCGGCTCGGTGGACGAGAACGCCACGCTCGAAGAGAGACAGGCGATCATCGATAAGTTTGAGAAATGGATCTATATGTGCAATGACGACGAAGGTTTCTTCACCACCCTTTCGGACGGCAAGCTCGGCTATGCCTTGAATAAAGACGGCGACGGATATGCGAAGAATTTCGCTTCGCTTGCGTGCGCGCTTGCCTATGGAACGAATGCGGAAGATTGGGAGATCGAGGGCAGCGGCATCGGTTCTTACGGATGGTGTTATGTTGATAAGGATTATACGGACAGCAGTGATGCTGCGGGTATCCACGTCGTAATGCTCGTCGGTTATGCGGTGGACGCGGAGACGGCGACGGCGGAGGGCGATTATCTCATTTCCGATTTGGGCTCCATCGCGGATATCACGGCATATAAAGATTCCGGAGATCCTCAGAAGATCTCGGAAGGCACGGTCGCGAGCTATATCGGAAAAGAGCTCCTTGAAAAGAAACAGAATGAGCTGAAAGGCGATTTCAAGAAGGCTTTCGTCCAAGAGGAGATAAAAGACGCCGCAAAGATCACGTATTACGACAAAGTGTACGCAGACCTGATCAAGGCGTACGAGCAGTAATGAAAGAGCCGGCTTTGCCGGCTTTTTTCAAAAGTGCGTTAGGGAGAGAAATATGAGCAAATACGCGGAAAGAGAGTTTAACGAAGGAAAGGATTTTACGGAAAGCACGATAGAGGGCAAGTACGAGTATAAGGGTAGGATCATTTGTCTTCGCGACGACGATATCCTCTTGCCGAATGGAAAGGAAGCGAAGCGCGAGTATATCGAGCATCGCGGCGGCGTGGCGGTGCTTGCAGTGGATGAAGAGGGGCGGGTGCCCCTCGTCCGCCAATATCGTTATCCGCTTGGGAAGCATCTCTGGGAGATCCCCGCGGGTAAGCTCGAAGTCGGAGAAAAGCCCGACGAGGCGATCGTCCGCGAGCTCAGAGAGGAAGCGGGACTTGTCGCGGGTAAGATCGTTCGTCTCGGCGAGATCTATCCCACGTGCGGTTACAGTAATGAGGTCATTCGCCTTTATCTCGCCACCGATCTCTCGTATGTCGGGGCGAAGCCGGATGAGGACGAGTTTCTCGAAATCAAGTACGTTAAGATCGACGAGCTTTATGAAAAATGTCTTGCGGGCGAGATCAAGGACGCGAAGACCGTCGTCGCCGTGCTGAAATACGTCGCGATGAAGAAAGCGTAGGAAGTCTCCGATTCGGTAAAAAGCCGACGAAAGGATGGTGGAGAAGAAAGAGGGCGAGGCATCGCCCTCTTTTGTTCGGAGTGTTGCGGCAGCTCGACACGGGCGGGAGATGGCTTTTCCGTCGAAATTGCGCACGCGCACGCGCGCGTCGGGCGCGCTACGCGCATATTATATAAGGATAGGGGGAGAAAAAGGGCGATTCCACGGCGCGAAAATTGTGTCTTAAAAGGATGAAAAAACACAAGATATTGGGGTTCCTCTCGGGTACTTTTCGACCCGCAAAAATTTTTCAAAAAAAGTCCGAAAAATGTGAAAAAATCCAAAAAAATTCCTTGACAACCCCCTTTTTTATTGGTAAGATATAGAGGTTATCGTCCGAAAAGGGCGGTAGCAAGCGAAACTTCAAAACAAAATAGATCAAGCAAAAATTAAAGCAAGTGATTTCCGTCAATTCATAATTTATTATGAGTTTTGAGAGC
>CAMOUZ010000009.1 GCA_946626795.1 uncultured Clostridia bacterium | reverse complement strand
TCAAAGCAATATCTTCAATCGTTTTGCGAATGAATTCCGAATCTATTATATCATATCCATTTGTGTTAAAGAAATTTTTCTTTGCTTCGTCAACAAAGGCATAATCTCTGATTTTTTGAATATAACACACGGAATGTGCTGTTTGTCCTGCGATCGGTTTATCAATGATGGTTTTATAGCAATGACAGTTTGGATGAAGGCGTGGATGCGCCCTAACGCCCTCGCGCCGGCGCGGGAAGTTGCGGCAAAAGGGAAAGAAGGATATACAAATCCGCGGGGAAGATGTATAATGATAAAGCGAGCTTGCTCGCGGGAGCAAAATATGGAAAAGAAAGTGGCGCTTTTGGGAGATTCCATTCGTTTATTCGGATACGGACGCATCGTGCCGAGCCTTTTGGAAGGGAAGGCGGCGGTCTTTCAGCCCAAGGAGAATTGCAAATTCGCAAAGAACCTTTTGAGGATGCTTTTCGATCTCAAAGAGGAGCTTAAAGACTGCGCGGTCATCCATTTTAACTGCGGGCTTTGGGATGTGGCGGACATTCTCGGGGACGGCAAGCTCTTCTCCTCCGACGCGGAATACCGCGAGAACGTGCTCCGCATCGCCCGCACGCTGAAAAAGATCACGCCCAAGGTCATCTTCGCCACGACCACTCCCGTGCACCCCGAATACAAGGATAATGACAATGCGGACATCGCCCGCTTCAATGCGCTTGTCGTGCCCGAGCTGAAAGCGCTCGGCATAAAGATCAACGATCTGAACGCCCTCGTCGCGGAGGACATCGAAGGGAATATCTGCGAGGACAAGATCCACCTCACCGAGAAGGGCGCGGAGCGTTGCGCGCGGCAGGTCGCCCGCATGATCGAGGAAGAGCTGGCATAGAAAATTCCTTGCATCGCGAAAACGAATGGCCTTGGCAGAGCTCGGGGACTGACCCCCTCCCGCCCAAGATCAATATTTTTTTCGCCCGACGAAAAAGACAAAGAATCGAAGAAAAAACATTAAACAAAAAGGTGGCAACAGCCACCTTTTTTCGCGTGGGAGAATAAAGATTCTTTGCCTGCTTTATTGTTTCACGAGTTCGAGGTCGCGGAAGAGGACGTTGTCATTCTCGCCGCCGACGTAATTTGTGAAATTGAAGGCGATGCGGGTCACGTTTCTGCCGTCATAGGCGGCGCCGCCGGACGTAAAGGAGGAGAGGGGGATCTCGAAATACCCTTCTTTCTTGGAGATTCGATTCAGGTCGTAGCTGAAATTTGCGTCGCCGCATTGCAGCTGGACGTTTACGCCACTGCCCTTATATTCATTGAGATCCATATAAAATTTCAAGGCGTCGTAGCCCGCGGTGATCCCCTGTTCGAGATTCACGATGCAATACAGCCAATCGCCTTTCTCGGAGACATTGATCTTCATGCCTCTTTCGTCCGTCGAGAGTTTGAGATCGTTATGCACCACCATATTCTTCCTGACGAAGTCTTGCAAGGCGGCATCGCTCGCGAAGGCGAAAGATTGTATGGTGCGGCTTTCCACGCCGTCCAGCCGAACGCCGCTGTTCGTGGCAAGAGTCTCGCCGAGGGAATTCAGCGCGACGACTTTTGCGTAGTACGTCGTCCCCTCCTTGCAGAGCGAGGCGTCGAAGGAGACTTGCGTAAGGTCCGTGGTCTTCTCGAAGACGGGGGAGGAGAATGCCGTTCCGTCCGCAGAGACAATGACGCGATACGCGTCGGCGAAAGCGGATTGTCCGTACTTGACAAGGCATTCATGTCCGTCGTTTCTCGCTTCGGAGATCGTGAAAGCGGTGGGCGCCGTCTTCTCGACGTCCACGAACGCAAAGCCGAGCACCGTGACGGTGGCGGCATGCGCCGCGCGAATGGTCACCTCCACGTCCATGATCTTTTGATAGTCGATGATCCCGTCTTGGCGGTTATAGACGCAGGCGAGGTCAAGGGTGGAGACCGTAAAATCTCGCTTGCCCGTGAAGTCGTCCGTGATCTCATAAGCCCAGATCTCTCCCGCGCCCTCCACGATGCGGAAGAGGACTTTCGCGCCGGAATTCGTGCCGATGAGGCTGAAACGGACGCCCCATTCTTTATAACCGATGGCGGCGTATTTATCCAAGATCAAGGAGCCGAAGTCCTTGCCGTCGTCCGCCTTGGTGATGCGGAGACCCGTTTCGCCGTTTTCGGTGACGACCGTATGCTCCATCGAAGAGCCGTCGGGATGCAGGCGATAATTCGCGTCTTCGGAATAATCCAAGAGGTCGATATTGCGGTTATATTTATCCGTGCGGAAGGGACTCATCAGGAAACCGTCTTTATTGTAGACATTCAAGAAGGGGCTCTTCGAGAAGCCGTATTTGACATAGACGGGAGAAGCCACCTTCGGGGAGGTGACGACGATCTTGCCGCCCTCGATCATAGCCGACGCCGCGTAATATTTGCCGTCCGCGCCCGCGACTTGGAAGCCGCGGATCTCTTCTCCGTTCGAGGTGAGCCCTTCGCCGTTCTTCACGGAGACGATCGCGCGAGAGCCTTCCACGGCAAGGGAAAGATAGGTGGGGCCTTGGGGGAGATATGCCGCGCCGTAACGGGTGGAGAGGATGGACTTCGAGAGACGCTCGGCGATATAACGCTTATGGACGGGGTGGATGTCCTTCGGGTCGCCGTCGTCGCAGGTGGCGATGAGATAAGCGTTCTCGTCCTCCTCGCAGGAGAGGTATTGCGCTTCGCGCACGTAAGAGAAGTCGTAATTATTTCCGCTGTCGCCGTCGAAGACGGGAAGCTGGACGACATAGAAGGGGAGGTCCGCCTTGCGGAAAAGGGCGCGCCAATTCGCCTTTAAAGAATTCAGGAGGTCTTTATAGGCAATGCCGCTCGCGGAATTATTGCAGCCCTGATACCACACCACGCCGCAGAACTCGGCATTGCGGAGGGGATAAATCTTTGCATTGTAATGGACGTTTTTATAGGAAATGGAGCCGTCGTAATAGTCCTTTCCGATCCAAGCGGCGATATTTGTGTCTCCCTTGGTGGCGCAGACGATGCCGACGGGCACCTTACTCTCCGCGAGCGCCGTCCCGAGCATCGAGCCGAGCATAAAGGAGATGGCGGAATAGTTCTTATAGGTCTCGTCTCCCTCCGACATCTTGAACCATTCTCCGCCTTTGATCGTGTCCAAGGGGGTGGAGGAGGTATTTTCGAGGTCCATTTTGAAATATCGGACGTCAGCCGCCGCTGCCGCCGTGATGTCTTCGTCTCGGCAGTCGGACTGCAAAACGGTGCGCTGGATATTGGACTGACCGCTCACGAGATAAACGTCGCCGACGAGCACGTCGCGGAGCACGAGCTTTTTCTCTTTCAAGAGGCGGAATTCCATGTCCGACGGGGTGGCATTCGCCTCCATCGCGGGCAGAGTGAAAGAGAAAGCGCCCTTTTCGTCCGAGACGGCGTAACGGAGAGCGCCGAGGAAGTCCAGCGTGATGAGCGTATGCTCCCGCGCCGACCCCTTGACCGTGATCTCCCGCCCTCTTTGGAGGACCATATAGGACTTATAAGGCTCGGAGAGCGAGAGGCTCGACACCGTGAGGCGAGGCGTGCCCGTGCCCGCAAGCGTCTCGAAAGAGGCGCTATGCTCCTCCCCGCTCGAAGCGCCGCGAATGACAACGGTGTATTTCGTGCCGTAGTCGAGGCATTTCGTGAGCTCGTAATGCGTCCCCTGCGCCTCGTCTTCAAGGACGGTCTTGTCCTCGTCGTCTTTGATGAGGAAAGCGAAAGAGGAGTCCCCCTTTTCATTCGTCCAATCAAAGACGGGATTCACCGTTGTTTTGTCTCCCACCTGTCCGTGGATCGTGATGACGTCTTTTTCCAAAGTAGCCTCCTTTTTCTTGCAGCCGCCGACCGCGAAAAGACAGACGGCGAGGAAAGACAATAATACTATCGAAAGGATCTTTTTCATAACGCACCTCGTAAAAATCGCCGCCGCATTTCGCAAAAAAGCGAAAAGCCGCGCGCAATGTCGGTTATCTATACTATACACGTTTTCCGCGCGGATTTCAAGACGGGCGGACGAATTTCGGAGAAAAGGGCGTGAGATCGCCCGAAAGGGTTGAAAGAAAAGGGAAGAAGGGGTATAATGAAGAAAGCGACTCGCGGCGCGGATAAGGACAAAGTTTGCCAAAAGGCAAAAGGAGATAAGAATGAAAAAGACAGCTAAGATCATCATTTGCATCATCGTTTTTGTATTGGCGTGCTCCGTCATCCTCGGCGGATGCGACCTCGTGCGCAAGGTGAAAGGCGCGGAGCTCGGCTTCCATAGGAAATTAAAAGCCGCCACGGAGCTTTCTTTCGACATGCATCTCGAAATCACAAAGAGCGAAGTGACGAGCTCCATCGACCTCTCTTGCTTCAAGAAAGGGGACGAATATGCTTATACATTCTCCGATCCCGCCTTGAAAGGGGTGACGTACAGGAAGCTCTTCGCGGATAACTGCAAATACGAGTTCTGCGAGACGACCACACTCTTGAATGTCCGCACCGGCACGTACGTCAAAACGGAGGACGTTCCCTACACCGACGACAGCAACCTGCTTTACGTCGTGACGAAGAATATCATGCTCGTCACCGTCGCCGCTTTCATCACCAAGGCGGAGAAGGAGACGCTCGGCGACACGGAGGTCTATCATTATTCCTTCGACTATAACGGCGATCAATATCATTTTTGGTATGACGACGAGAACCTCGTGAAAGTCTCCGCCACCTTCAATTCGGAAGACGAAAACGGCGTGAGGAGCTCGGAGACCTATGCCGCCAGCTTCACGAATTACCGCTTTGAGAAAGTGGCGGGCGAGCCCTTCCTTCGTCCCGTGCCCGGCACTTATGCAGAGAGCCCCTACACCGTGGAAGAATGGATGGAGATCCTGACGGAATTCGGCGCTCGCGCGGGAAATTGGATGTGATCCGAAGGAATGGGATTAAGGCGAAAACATCGGATATTTCCGAAGAAATGAGAGGGCGGGAGACCGCCGAAGGAGAGGAAAATGAAAGTGCTCATCATCAATGGAAGCCCGCGTAAGGACGGAAACTCCGCTTTGCTCATCAAGGAAGCCACCCGCGTCTTCGAGGAGGCGGGCGTGGAGGTCATCCGCTATGACGTCGGCGTGAAGGACATCCGCGGCTGCATGGCTTGCGGCGGCTGTCAGAAAAAAGGAGAGTGCGTGATCGGGGACGACGTCCCGCGCCTTGCGAAAGAGCTCGCGAGCGCGGACGGAATGCTCGTCGCCTCTCCCGTGTATTACGCCTCGCCGAATGGGAGCCTTATCAGCCTCTTGGACAGGCTCTTTATGAGCGCGAACTGTGACCTTCGGATGAAAGTCGGCGCCGCCTTCGCCGTGGCGAGAAGGGCGGGCACCGTTGCGTCCTTCGACGTGCTGAATAAGTATTTCACCATCAATCAAATGCCCGTCGTCAGCGGCAGATATTGGAATAACGGATTCGGCAGAGCGCCCGGGGAGATCCGAGAGGACGAAGAAGGTCTCCAAAACGCCCGTTTCGTCGTCCGCAATATGGTCTTCTTGATGAAGTCTATTGCGCTGGGGAAAGAAGCCTTCGGCTTGCCCGAGAGCGAAGAGGTCGTCAGGACGCCGTTTGTGAGATAAATCCGCTTTCAAGCGAAAATCAAAAATTTTTACGCCCCTTTTGGGGCGTATCTTTTTTTTGGGAAATATCGCATCGCAGGGCATATCACAGATCCCGATAGGGATTTATATCGCGGAGAGGATTTATGCCGCCCCTCCGCTTCTGTCTTCGCGTATTGACAAGGGACGCGCGGGCGTGATACACTTTAGTTATGGCATTTTTCCTCAAAATTTGACAAAAAACAACACGGAGGAAGCCCGAGGCGGCTTGATGCGGCTCGCTTCGGCGCGAAGAAAAGATGAAGTGTCCACATTGCGGAATGATCTTTAACGGCGTGACCGACACCTGCCCCCTTTGCGGGAAAGAGGTGTATGTCGGCTGTAAGAAACTCAAAAGTTTGACAACGAAGACCTATAAGATCGGCAGGATCGACTGCAATATCATGCAGATCTGCCTGATCATCGCGGTAAATGTCGCCATCGTCTCCTTGATCGTAAATCTTTCCACGGGGATCGGCAAGCTTTGGTCCGCCTTCCCCATCGTCGGAATCTTCACGCTTTATTTCGTTTTCTCGATGATGCTGGGTTATACGTCCGTCGCCTCCGGCATAAGACGGCTTGCGTTGCTCCATTTCGCGGGCGCGAGCGCCTTGCAGTTCCTCTTCTTTAAGGGCTGGTGGATGTATGGATATTATCTCCCCGCTTTCCTCATCGCGATCAATCTCGCGGTTTGCATCGTCTTTTTCCTGCCGAATACGAAGCGGGTGTCCCTCTTTTTCAGCGAGATATTGCTTGCGCTTATGGGGGCGACGCTTCTCATCCTGATGGAGACCTCTGTCGTCACGGCGGATGCGGTGAGTCGCGTGCTCATTATCACCTCCTTCGCCATCGTCGCGTCCGTCTTCGCGAATTACTCCATTTATATGCTCTTCTGCTTGAAGGATAAGTTCCGCACCATTATAAAATGACAGAAGGCATCAAGATCGGACTGGTCGTATCCGGCGGAAACGCGGTCGGCTCATATCACGCGGGCGCTTTGAAAGCGCTCTCCGAAGTCCTGCCGAAGGACAGCATTAAGGTGATCTCGGCGTCCTCCGTGGGCGTCCTGAATGCCTATTCTTACGCCACGGACAAGCTGGACGTGCTCGAAGAATGCTGGAAGAACCTCCCGACGGGCGGTCTTTGGTCCATGTTCCGCGCGCTCCGCAAGGATGATCTGCTTCCCAAGTATATCGACAAAGTGCTGAAAGAGACGGACTTTTTGGACTGCCCTTTTTATCTCTCGACGAGCGATCCGAAGAAGCCCCTCATCGAGTATTGGAAGATCGAGGGGGCTTATAAGGAAGATTGGAAGGATCTTTTCTATCAAGCGGCGTCTTTCCCCTTCCTCGTGCCCAAGCTCCGCTCTGTGAAGAGGCGGCGGCTCGACGGCGGGCTCCTCGATAATATCCCCGTCTATCCGCTTTTTTACGAAGAGGATCTCGATATGATCCTGATCCTTCATTCCGACCCCAAATACACTCCGCCGGAGGAGAGCTTTGCGGGCGGGAAGGTCGTCTTCGATTACGTCGTGAATTTGGGGCTTTGCAAGGTGATCGACCATTATAAATTCGATCGGAAGCGGGTGGCGAAATGGTTCGACGAGGGCTATACCCTCGCGAAAGAGGTCTTCACGGAGATCTTTGCAGGGGTGGAGAGCAAGGAAGAGCTCAGGAGTCGTGTGATCGCCTTTTATCAAAGGAAGATGGCGGAGCGCAAGAAAGCCCATGCGGCGGACTCCCTCGCGACGCTGTGTAATAATATCTTTTGGAACCTTTTCGGAAGGAAAGAGCTGTAAGGGAGGAGGGCAAGAAAGCTCCGAAGCCATCTTTCAAGATGGTTTTTTTATACGCGAAGAGAATGTCGGAATAAAAGAGGAGAATGAGCGGCGATAAAAAAAGCGCGGCGATTTCTCGCCGCGCCGCATAACTGAGCTTGATTATTTCTTCTCCGGCTTCATCGTCGGGAATAAGAGGACGTCGCGAATGGAGCGGGAATCCGTGAGGAACATCACCATTCTGTCGATGCCGATGCCGAGGCCGCCCGTCGGGGGCATGCCGTATTCCAGCGCCGTGCAGAAATCCTCGTCATAGGGCTGGGCTTCTTCGTCGCCCTTCGCCTTCGCCGCCATCTGCGCCTCAAAGCGCTTCCTTTGATCGATGGGGTCATTCAGCTCGCTGAAAGCATTGCCGCCTTCGGAAGCGAAGATGAAGAACTCAAATCTCTCGGTGAGACGCGGGTCGGAGGGCTTCCTCTTTGCGAGGGGGCTGACTTCCACGGGATAATCCGTGATGAAGACGGGGCCCATGAGCTTCTCCTCCACGAAAGCGTCGAAGATATTGTAAAGCGCGTTGCCCCAAGAGGTGTCCGGCGCCATGTCGAGGCCCATTTTGTTCCCGCGCTCGATGAGGGAGGGAAGATCGTCATGGTCAAAGTCCATTCCCGTGTATTTCTTCACGGCTTCCACCATCGTGAGGCGCTCCCACGGCGTTTGAAGATGGAGCTCTTGCCCTTGATAGGTGAGGTCGAGCGAACCGTTCACTTTCATCGCGGCGGCGGTGTAAAGCTCCTCGGTGATACGCATCATCTCTTGATAGTCCACGTAGGCTTGATAAAGCTCGATGGTCGTGAACTCGGGATTGTGTTTGGTGTCCATTCCCTCGTTGCGGAACTGCCTCCCGATCTCATAGACCTTCTCGAAGCCGCCCACGATGCAGCGCTTCAAATGAAGCTCCGTGGCGATACGCATATACATATCGATGTCCAACGTATTGTGATGCGTGACGAAAGGGCGCGCGTTCGCGCCGCCTGCGAGGGTGTTCAAAACGGGGGTCTCCACCTCGATGAAGCCTTTCTTGTCGAGGACTTCGCGGATCGTGGAGATGATTTTGCTGCGCTTAATGAAGACGTCCTTCACCTCGGGATTCGCGATGAGGTCCACATAGCGCTGACGATAGCGTAGGTCCGTATCTTGCAGACCGTGGAACTTCTCGGGGAGGGGGAGGAGGGACTTGGAGAGGAGCTTATAGCTCTTCGCATGCACGCTGATCTCGCCCGTCTGCGTGGTGAAGACGAAGCCCGTCACGCCGATGATGTCGCCGATGTCGAGCTGTTTGAAGCTCATGTATTCCGCTTCGCCGATGTCGTCGCGGCGCACATAGATCTGGATCTTGCCGTCGCCGTCCAAAAGGTGAGCGAAGCTCGCCTTGCCCATGATGCGGCGGGACACCAGCCTGCCCGCGATGGTGACTTCTTTCTCGAAAAGGGTCTCGGCATTTGCCTTGATCTCCGCGGAGGAATGGGTCTTGTCGAATTTCACTTCCGTGAAAGGATCCGCGCCCGCGTCCACGAGAGTCTGCAATTTCGCGAGGCGGACTCTCTTTGCTTCTTGTACGTTCTCTAAGGTCGTCGTTTCTTCCATACTGTCTCCTGTCTTTCCGCCCGAAACAAGGGAGAAAGTCCCTTGCGGGGGGCTAAAATGAAACACGCACCCGACTTCTCGAATGCGTGATCCGCTTTACTTACGAATGTCGAGTATCTTGTACTGACTGACGCCTGCGGGCGCCTTCACCTCGACGAGCTCATTCTTTTTATGTCCGATGAGCGCCGCGCCGAGGATGGACTCATTCGAGATCTTGTGATCGGCGTAATTCGCTTCCGCGCTGCCGACGATCTTGAATTCCTCCACTTCGTCGTATTCGAGGTCATGCACTTTCACGAAGCAGCCCACGCTGACGATGGTGGTGTCGATGGCTTCGCCGTCGATGACCTTCGCGAGCTTCAAGGTCTCTTCGAGCTCACGGATGTGCCCTTCGACGATGCCTTGCTCGTCCTTCGCCGCGTCGTATTCGGCGTTTTCGCTGAGGTCTCCGAATTCACGTGCGAGCTTCACTCTCTCCGCGGCTTCGGGTCTCTTCACTTTGACGTAGAAATCAAGCTCTTCTTCCAGCTTTTTATACCCTTCGGGGGTAAGTACGATCTCTGCCATATTCTCTCCTTTCTCGCTTTTATGCGAGCGCGTCCAAAGGGGCGCTCCCTCGGGACGGTCTGTCCTCGCGAGGGGTGCGTGTTTCCACGCGTTGAGGGGCTCCTCCGAGATATCCTCGGCGAAACGCCATAAAAAAGGCGCAATTCGAAGCGGAAACTCGACTGCGCCTTCTGTCTTTCCGATTACTCTTTATCCGAGCCCGGTTCCGGAAGAAGCGCCATCACTCTTGCGCGTTTGATCGCGGCGGCGAGAAGCCTCTGGTGCTTCGCGCAAACGCCGGTGGAACGCCTGGGAGCGATCTTTCCGCTCTCGGTGATGAACTTTCTGAGCTTCGCCACGTCCTTATAATCGATGTCGTTGATCTTGTCCACGCAGAAAATGCAAACCTTTTTCTTCGCGGGCTTCTTCATGGGGCGCTTTGCCCCTTTCTCTTCCATATTTTTCATATTAATCTCCTTAAAATTCTGCCGTTATCGGCGCATTAGAAGGGAAGATCGTCCTCCACGACTTCCGACCCGATGCGAGCGTTCGACGCGCCGCTGACCGGAGCAGGGGGGATCTCGCCCTCTCCTTTGGTGGAGAGAAACTGCACTTCGTCGGCAACGATCTCGGTGATATAACGCTTGGAACCGTCGTTCGCATCATACGAACGGGTCTGCACAGCGCCCGCAACCGCAGCCTTGCTGCCTTTTTTCAGAAACTTGCCGCAATTCTCCGCCTGTCCTCTCCATACGATGACGGGAAGGAAGTCGGTCTCGGTGTTTCCGAATCTTCTGGACACCGCAAGCGTGAACTTGCAGACGGGGATGCCGTTATTGGTGTTCGACAGCTCGGGATCTTTGGTCAAATTGCCGATCAAAAATACTTTATTCATTGTTTCTCCTCCGAATTACTTTGCTACTCGCGAACTATTTTCTCGTGACCATGAAACGAACTACGTTTTCGTCATTTCTCATCTGACGCTCGAGCTCGGCGGGGAGCGCCGGAGCGGACTCGAAATTCATAAGAACGTAATAGCCTTCGGTCTTGTAATTGATGGGATAAGCGTATTTCTTCATGCCCCACTTGTCTACGGTCGTCACCGTGCCGCCGTTTTCCGCGATGAGCTGAGAGAATTTCTCGACCGTCGCGTTCTTGACGTCGTCCGACGTTTCGCCGTACAAGATGTACAAAACTTCGTACTTATTCATTTTGCTACCTCCTTTTGGACTTGATGACCTTTGCACTCGGCAAAAGTAAGGAATACTCGCACTTTGCGAGTTATGGTGATTATACTATATAAATAAATAAAAGTAAAGCGTTTTTGTAAAAAATAGTTTCCGATGCCGAGAGGAGAGGGCTCTCGCGAGGCGGCGGAGTCGGAGTGGATCAGAAGATATGCAAGAGCATTTCGAGGACGATCTTTCTCATCTCGGCATAGTCGATATAGTCGTGATGGTCATAGACCTCCTCGTGCGCAAAGGATTGGACGACCATAATGACGGTGTGGACCTTCTCAAAGAGACGGTTTCCGTCATAGCCGAGCTCGACGAGCTTCGCGGAAAGTTTTTTCGTCATTTCCTCTTCGAGGGCGGCGAATTTCGCGTCCACGATCTCGTCCTGCGAGAAGAGAGAATGCAGGGTCGTATGCATGGCTGCGTTCGTGCGATGCACGTCCACGGCGTGCTCGATCGCACGGGTGAGGATGAAGCGGAAGTCCGGCGTCGTGACGTCGTCCAAGAGGGAGAGAATGGGGGTGAAGACATTATCGAGATAGATATCCATCGCTTCGAGAAGGATGTCGCGCTTATCGTGGAAATATCCGTAGACGATGCCGGTGGAGACGCCCGCTTCTTTCGCGATCTCGGCGGTATTCGTATTGAAATATCCCTTTTCCGCGAAGAGCTTGTACCCCGCTTTGATGATGCGCTCTTTCTTCTCGATGGAGCGCTTTTGTTTCGGTTCTCTTACAGTCTCTGCCATAAATGCTATTATAACGCAGAAGAAGAAAAAAGGCAATACAAATCTCGTTTTCCCTTAGGCGGGGGAAGCGAGGAGGATAAAAAAGTCCGTTTGCGGCGGGTTTCAAGAAAAAGAAAAAATGCCTAAATATCCGATGATTATGAGGAAAAGTTCTTTTCCGTCGAAAGGAGGAAGTCTCTTATCTCGCCGGCGCATCTTTCCGCAAGGCGGGCGTCGGGACATTCCGCCATAATGCGGACGACATTCTCCGTGCCGCTCGCGCGGACGAGGATACGCCCCTGCGGAAGGCGCGCTTTGATCTTCGCGGCGAAGGCTTGGGTGGCTTCCGCGTAAGCAATGCTTTTATCCGTCACGCGAAGGTCGAGGCGGCATTGCGGAAAGACCGTGAGCTCTTTCGGGCGAAGGACGGGCTCTCCCTCGCGGAGCATTTTGAGGAGCATTCCCCCGACGAGGAGGCCGTCTCCCGTCATCATGAGATCGCCGAGGACGATATGCCCGCTTTGTTCGCCGCCGAGATTTAGCTTTTCGCTCCGCATCGCCGCCGTGACGGCGCTGTCTCCGACGTTGCAAAGGACGGGCGTGACGCCGATCTCCGTAAGGCTTTTCAGCACGCCGCTGTTCGTCATCACGGTGAGCGCCACTTTATCCTTCACGAGCCGCTTTTCTTTCTTCATCTTTCTGGCGAGAAGATAGAGCAGGGCGTCTCCGTCGAGGAGGTCTCCCTCCTTTGTGACGACGAGGACGCGATCGCCGTCTCCGTCCAAAGCGACGCCGAGATCCGCCTTGACGCGCAGCGTCTCTTTGCGAAGCGCTTCGGGAAAGAGAGCGCCGCATCCGACGTTTATGCCGTCTCCCCTTTCCGAGAGCCCGAGCGGGAAGACCTCCGCGCCGAGGGAGGGGAGGAGATCCCGAAAAGCGTAGCCCGCGCCGCCGGCATAATCAAAGGCGACTTTCAGGCCGTCCAGCCGACCGACCGCCCTTCGGAAGAAGGCGCGATACATATCGAGCGGGGAAGGATCCTCTTCTGGTTTTTCATAAGAAACGGAGGAAAAAGAAATTCTTTGCATTTCTTCCTCTATCGCGAGGCAGGCTTCTTTGCCGAGTTTTCCCTCTTTGTCGAAGACTTTCAGTCCGTTATGATCGGGAGGATTATGGCTCGCCGTGATCATGACGCCGTTTTCCGTGTCGGAATGGGTGAAAGCATAAAAAAGCGCGGGCGTGGTGGACAGCCCGAGATAAGAAGCCTCGCCGCCTGCCGCCCTCACGCCGCCGAGAAAAGCGGAGGCAAGACGTGGGGAGGAGAGCCGATTGTCGCGTGCGAGAAGGAGACGCCCCCTTTTCGCCAATGTCGCGCCGAGACGATACGCTGTCTCGTCCGTGACTTCTTTTCCGTATATGCCGCGTATGCCGTCCGTGCCGAAATGAGATGTTTTCATACGATATAATATGCGTTTCGCTTTCGGCGTGACAGTGTCACCCTGGCGGAGAGGCGGCATATAGTATAGAAAACTTTTTCGGAGGAAAGCGTATGTGCGGCATCGTGGGATACGTCGGAAAAGGGAATGCGACTGAGCGTCTTATCAAGGGACTCGAATCCCTTGAATACAGGGGATATGACAGCAGCGGGATCGCCGTCCATACCGGCGCGAATCTTGTCGTGGAGAAGAAGGCGGGACGGCTTGCAAAGCTCAGAGAAGCCCTCGCGGAAAGGCCTTTAAGGGGGCGATGCGGGATCGGGCATACGCGCTGGGCGACGCACGGGGCGGCGACGGACGATAACGCCCATCCTTTCACGTCGGAATACAGCAAATTCGCCGTCGTGCATAATGGGATCATCACAAATTACGAAGCGATCGCCCGTTTTTTGCGTGCGCGAGGCGTTCGCCTGCGCTCGGAGACGGACAGCGAGGTCATCGCGCATCTTATCGACCTTTATTACACGGGCGACACTCTTTCCGCGATTTGCCGAGCCGTGAAGGATCTCGAAGGGAGCTTTGCTTTGGGGATCCTCTCCGTTTATGAAGAAAACGTCCTTTACGGCGTGAGGAAGGACAGCCCGCTCATCGTCGGGAAGGGAGAGAAAGAAAGCTTCCTTTGCTCGGATATTTCGGGAATTTCCGAATTTTGTGAGGAGGTGGCTTTTCTCGAAGACGACACCGTCGTGCGAGTGACTGCGGAGCGGACGGAGGCGTATGATCTCATGAAGAAAAAGCGTCCGCTTTCCTTTCGGAAAAATTCCCGCGCGGAAAGAGGGCGGGAAACGCCTTTCTTCGGCTCGCATATGCTTTCCGAGATTCGCGAAGTCCCTCGATCCATCGAAGAGACTCTCGCCGCGTATCCCGAAGAAGCGGTGGGGCGGATCTTGCGGGGGGATTTCGACGTCATCGCGCTTCTGGGGTGCGGCAGTGCGTATCACGCGGGCTTGGTCTTCAAGACGGCGATGCGGGAGATTGCGGGGGTCCCCGTGCGGGACTGCATCGCAAGCGAATTTCTGACCGAGCGGCAGACGGAAGGGGAGCGCACCCTTTTTATCGCGGTGAGTCAGAGCGGAGAGACGGCGGACACCCTTCAAGCCGTTCGTCGCGCGAAGAAAAGGGGCTCGAAAGTGCTCGCGATCTGCAATGCGCCTTCTTCCTCGCTCTCCCGTCTTGCGGACGAGACCGTGATGACACATTGCGGTGTGGAGCGCGCCGTCGCCGCCACGAAGTCTTATTCCGCGCAAGCCGCCGTCCTTTTGCGCATTTGCTTGCAATATGCGGATATTTACGGAAAAATCACGAAAGAGGAAAGTCGCCTTTATCTCGAAGAGCTCTCTCGTCTCGCCGAGAAGACCGAGGAAGTCATCCGGGCGGAGAAAGCCCTCGAAGAGATCGCGAAAAGCCTTGCTTCCGCAGACGCGCTCTTCTGCCTCGGGCGTGGCGCGGATCATTGCGCCGCCAAAGAAGCGAGCTTAAAGATCAAAGAAGTCAGTTATCTTTTTTCCGAAGCCTATCCTTCGGGCGAGCTCAAACACGGCACTCTCGCTTTGATGACGAAAGGAGTATTCGCCCTCTTCTTCTCCACGGATCCGCGCCTCGCGGAGAAGAATGCCGCGTCCGTGGAGGAGGTCAGATGCCGCGGGGCGCAAGCCGTCGTCCTCGCCGCGGAAAGCGCCGCAAAAGCGATCCGCGCGGAGCGAACCATCCTCCTGCCCGATACGATCCCCGCCTTTTCGCCCGTGGTCTCCTCTGTGGCGGCGCAGCTGATCGCGTATTATGTGGCGGTGATAAGGGGGTGCGATGTGGATAGGCCTAGGAATTTGGCGAAATCCGTAACCGTAGAATGAGCGCGGATAAACGCGCATCTGCGGCGTTTACTGCCGTCGTCGCGGCGAAATCACGTACTTTTGTACGCTCATTCGTCGTCTCCTCGGCGAGCCTTGCATCCGCACGCTTCTCCGCGCTCATTTTGCGTGTTTAAGACCCGCCTCCTCGGAGAGCACTCGCCTCTACGCCGCTCTCCGCTGTCACTTGCGGGTATAATGGGTACGGTTTAGGTTCTTAGGGTGTTGGCTGGGTTTCTAATAGGGTAAGCGGATTCGTCGTCTCCTCGGCGGAGCCTTGCATCCGCACGATTTTTGAAGGCAGCGCGCAATTCGCGCGCGGCAGCGCATTACATGACCGAAGGTCAAGTCATGCGCGAAGGGAATTCATCCTTGTTTGATAAAAAAAGGAAAAGCGATTTTGCTTTTCCTTCTCCGTCCTATTTTGTCTGTCCTTTATTTATTCATCACCGCCACAAAGGTCTTGCTCGCCTTAAAGGTGGGAACGCAACGGCCTGCGATCTTGATGCGCTCGCCGGTCTTCGGATGCAAGCCTTCTTTCGAGGCGCGCTGTTTCGCCTTGAAGCAGCCGAACCCCGCAAACGTGACGGAATCGCCCGCCTTCAATGCTTGCGCGATGGTCTCGATGAATGCCTCGGATACGCGGCGGCAATCCGCCTCGGTGATATTCGTTTTATCAGAGATAACCTTGATAACGTCGCTCTTATTCATACTTATTCCTCCCAAATGGTGCTTATAATCATAATACTATATAAAAACACCTTTGTCAATACCCAAAATTTTGAAAAATGTCGTAAATTTCGCGAAAAAATATCTCTCGCAATGAGATATGAAATCTCAAAAAAAAGGGCGAATCGGCAGCTCCGAAAAGCGCTTTTTCGCCCCCTTTTTTTCTTCGGAAAAATTATTGCAAATCGTCTTTACTCTCGCCCGGGATATTCTTGCTGAGCTCGCGTTGATCTTCCACGAAGCGTTCCGCGACGCGCTTTGTCTTCGCGTCCGCTTTCTCGAAGGTTGTGGGCTCATGGACGACCACTTGCGTGAAGGGGATGTTGATGTCGTTCTCGTCGAAGAGGAGCTTCATCTGACGATTCATATCCCTCTCCACTTGGAAGCGGGCGGACTCTTGACAGCGCGCGATGAAGCGGAGAGTGACGCCGGACGAGCCGAGGGAAGCCACACCCTTGTAATACGGTCCGTCCTCGATGTCCGGGATGGCGGATTTCACTTTATCGAGATTGCGCTTGACCACGGCTTCCACGCGCTCGATGGAT
This sequence comes from uncultured Clostridia bacterium, assembly GCA_946626795.1. Lineage (GTDB taxonomy): Bacteria > Bacillota > Clostridia > Christensenellales > CAG-1252 > CAG-1252. The sequence continues at coordinate 5,238 of CAMOUZ010000009.1, read as the reverse complement.
TCGCCGTATTCGATGTCGATGTCGCAGATGGCAAGGGAGAGCTCGCTCGTCATATTGACGAGGGTGCGGATCTCGGAGTTATTCACCACTTTCACGTTGCCGCCCGCGTCCACGATCTGCGTCGTGCGCACGCCGATCTCTTTCACCGTGCCGCGGAAGCCGTCCACGACGATGATGTCGCCGATGTCGAAGACTTCTTCAAAGACGATGAAGAGTCCCGCGATGACGTCGGAGATCAGAGGCTGCGCGCCGAGACCTATGACCAAGCTCAAAATCCCTGCGCCTGCGAGAAGAGTCACGGTATCCACCTTGAAAGCTTTCAGGATGAGGAATAAAAGGACGATGACCGCGAGGTACTTGATGATGGAGGAGAGAAGATTCACGATCGCCTTTCCCTTCTTCATAAAGCGGGTGGATTGATTCAAGACGAGGCGGAGGATATAGCTCGCGCTCAAAATGAAGAAGGCATAGCTCAGGATGCGCACCGCGATATTGGGATCGCCCGCGCCCGAGAAAAGATTCAGGCTGCGATAGAAAGCGTTCTCGGGCTTGAAGATGAATTTGCCGAAGATGAGCAGCACGTAATACGCCGCCACAAGCGCCAAGAGAAGGATCCTTACGATGAGATCCAAATAGTCGGGAAAGGTCTTGGGTTTTTCAAAAAACTTTTTCATATTGCCTCCGTTTTTTTTCGTAGTTTAATTTGAAGAAAGAGTATGTATCACGTCTTGATAAATCAAGATGGGATCTTCTGTCTCGCTTGTTGCGGGCGAGGTGCCGTTTCCGCCTGTGGGGTCATCTTCGTATTGTGCGAAGATGCGCAGCAGGTAGATCGTATCGGGGTCGAGGTCGGTCGCGCTGACGGCATAGCCGTCCGAGGCAGCCGCGAGCGTCGTCAACGTATCGTTTAGGAAGACGAAGAACTCATAATTCTCCGCGCCGGGCGCGGTGAAGGACGTGGAGAAAGATGTTTGCCCGATATCGTAATCCTCACAGCTCACGATGAAATCCGGCTCCTCGAGTGTGGTGATGCTGACCGTGTCAAATAGGGTTTTCCCCGAAGCGTCACGGACGGAGAGCTCATAAAGATTTCCGGGCTCCAAGCCCTCGAAGAAGGCATAGCAGGAGCGGCCGAGGCTGTCGGAGGTAAGGACGCAAGATTCTTCGTTGAGATACGCCGTAATCGAGCCCGAAGCATTGTCCGGCATGGAGAAGGAGAAGAAGGCGGAATCATGGTTGACGGAAGAAGTCGAAAGGCTCATAGAATCTTCGGGAGTCGTCGTGGCGTCCGATTCGGTGGTGTATTCTTTTGAGAAGACCGTTCTGTCATAGTCGTCCGTCAGTTCGATGCGATAAGAGGTGTCCGGATCAAGATCCGTGAGTCGGATCAGGTAATTCCCGTCCGAAACGGAAGCGAAGTCCGCATTGTCACCGTTTACGGTGAGATAAAGGACGGCGTCGGGGAGGGAGGACTCCAAGCTAAGAGAGATACTGTCGGAGGAGATGGAAGAGGAACCTTCCGTTATCGTCGCCATGTCGGACGTCGTGGGCGCGCTCTCGGTGTAATAATCCTTGGAAAAGACCGCTCTGTCTTCGTCGTCCGTGAGGGTGACGGTATAAAGCGTCAGGGGCGCAAGGTCTGTGAGTTCGATGGCGTATTTTCCGCCTGAGGCGGAGGAGAATTCCATCGGTTCGTTGTTGACGGTGAGATAAAGCTCCGCCTCGGGAAGATCGGATTGCAAGAGAAGGGAAATGGAGTCGAAAGAGATGGAGGAGGATATCTCCGAGACGGTCGCCATCGTCGGCTCCGTTTCGGGCTTGGCGACGGTGTAATACGTCTTCGAATACACCTCTCTTTCATATTCGTCGGTCAAGCGCACGACGTAAGCCGTCTCGGGAGAAAGCCCCGTGAGCGCGATGACGTAGCTGCCGTCCGATCTTGCGATAAGCTCTGCGCTCTCTCCGTTTACCGTGAGGGAGAAGGTGCTTTGGACGTCGGAAAGAAGGGTGACGGAGAGGGCGTTATGGGAAAGGGAAGCGTCCTTCTCCGTGACGGTGGCAGGGGCGGGCAGCGGCTCGGTGCGGTATTCGCGGGAGAAGATCGTCCTGCCGTAAGCGTCCGTCAGCGCCACGAGATAAGCGGTGTTCGGGGTGAGCCCCGAAAGATTTAAGATATAGGCGCCGTCCTCATAGAGCAGAGGTGTCGGCTCTCCGTTCACGGTGAGAGAAAGAGATTCTTCCTCTCGGGAAAGGGTGAAGGAAAGGATGAGGGCGCTTTGATTTACGGACAGAGAAGAAAGGGTGACCGTCGCGGGCTCGAAGAAAGCGGCGGGGAGGGAAAGGGACGCTACGCCCTTGCCCGAGATCGTTATCGTGGCATAGCAGGTGCGGTCGAAGGGATAGTTCGATATGGTGAAGAGGGAGGGACCAGCCTCGGCTGCGTCCGTCACGAAGATCTCCGCGCCTTTCTCATCCGTGACGCGCAGGGTGTAGAAGGAGAATTTATCTCCGGAGACGTCCGCTTTAAGGCAGAGCTCGTCGGCCGAGAAGGTCACCACGCGGATCGCGCCCGTGTACGAGGCGCTCGCGGTCTTGTAATTTCCTTCATAGAAGACTTCGCCGTCTCCGTTGATGAGGGAAAGATGGTATTCCGTATCGGGGGAAAGCCCTTCGAAGGTGATGTATTTTTCTCCGTCGAGGGCGAGAGAATAAGCCGTCCCTTCCGTCTCCAAAACGGCGACGGGGGAGGTGAGTTTTTCGTAATTCAGATCCAGCTCAAAGGTCAGGAAGGTTGCACCTGCGGAGAAAAGAAGGATATTATAGACGAGGGCGGTCACCACAGCGGAGACGACGACGCCCGCCGTTCCCACGAAAGCCGTGATGCCGAGCAGCACTTTTTGAATATTCGCCGTCGCCTTCTTGCTTCCGCTCGTGCTTTGAGGAGCGGAAGCGGATGGCACGGAGGACGAGACGGGGGATATGGAAGAAACGGGGGAAGGAGCGGGCGCGGCAGGGGAGAAAGCCTCCTCTATATTCGGACGATAGGACTCCGTCGTAACTGCGTTTCGTTCGGATGCGAAAGAAAAGGTCTCGCGGAAAGAGGCGTCCTTTGCTTGAAAGGATTCCGCGCCGTAGATCGATTCTTGTCTTTCGTCTTGTTTCATCCGTCTCCCGAGAGGGCGCTTGCCGCATATGGCGAAAGCGCCGCTTTGTAAAAAACCTCTTTTTTTATAATAAAACGTAACGCGCGCGCTTGTCAATATCTCCCTTTTCCGAAAGCCTTCCGAATTAAACTTGCTCCCCCTCCGCGTAATACTGTATAATGAAGAAAAGCCGAGCGCGGCGCTTCCGCTTTGCGAAAATCCGAGGTGGATGGGAGGAAGGAATATGAAGAAAAGCACCAAGAAAAAAGTCGTTCGCACGGCGAGGAAACATCCCGGAGCGGTCATCGCTGTCGTCGTCATTCTCGTCGTCATCATCGCGGTAGGGGCGCTTTTGTATTTCAAAGTGGATAGCGTCCATAACGCCGTGGACGACCTCGTGAAGAAATTTACGGCGACGGACGTCCGAAACACGACTTCGGAGAGTGGGAATAATGCCGCCGCGCCCACCTTCACCACCTATGGCGAGGACGATCTTTCTTTCCATTTCCTCGAACTCGGAAATGCTTATACGGGGGACAGCGTCTATGTCAAAGCGGGCGATATCGACATCTTGATCGACGCGGGCTCGCGCCAAGACAGCGCGGACGCGATCTCCGCTTACGTGGATCAATACTGCACGGACGGCAAGCTCGAATACGTTATCGCCACCCACGCCCATCAAGATCATATCGCGGGATTTGTCAGCACGAAAAATCGCAAAGGCATCTTCGAGCGCTATGAATGCGGCGTCATCATCGATTTCGCCCTCACCAATGCGGAAACCGCGGTCTATAACAATTACATTTCGGCGCGCAATGCGGAGGTGGATGCGGGCGCAAAACGTTTTTCGGCGCTCGAATGTTATCAAGAGTCCAAAGAGGGCGCGCAGCGCGTGTATTCCCTCGGCGAAGGGATGAGCATGACGATCCTGTATCAGGAATTTTATGAGAAAAAAACCTCGGACGAGAATGATTATTCCGTTTGCGTTTTATTTACGCACGGAAGCAAGCATTATCTTTTCACGGGAGATTTGGAGAAAGAGGGAGAAGCTTCGCTTGTGAAGAATAACGCCCTTCCCGAGGTGGAGCTTTTCAAGGCGGGACACCACGGCTCTTACACCGCCTCGACGGACGCTCTTCTCTCCGTCATTCGCCCCAAGATCGTTTGCGTATGCTGCTGCGCGGGCTCCACGGAATACACGAGCGATATGGCGAATACTTTTCCCTCGCAGAAATTCGTGGATAACGTGGCGCCTTATACCGACTGCGTGTACGTGACGACGGTCGTATCCGTGGTGTATGACGAGAAGAAGGGGAAGGACGTGGAAAAAGGCGTCTCGATGAACGGCAATATCACGGTATTAAGCTCGGGCGGCACGGTGACCGTCACCTGCTCGAATAACGATACGAAACTCAAAGATACGGCGTGGTTTAAGGCGAATCGGACCCGACCTGCGGCGTGGGCGGGCTAAAAAACGCTTGCAAGCGCGCGCCCCGCGTGTTATAATCGAACTATCGAAAACCCATAAAGGAGAGTTTTTACCATGGCAAAAAAGAAGAGCTCAAAAGGCGCATACGGTTTCGGCTGGATCATCAATATCATCCTCGCGATTATTCCCATCACGAATCTTATCTTCGGCATCGTGAAGCGTGCGACGACCGGACACGTCATCGGCGCGATCTTGAATTTCTTCCTTTCCCCGATCTTCTATCTCGTGGACCTCATCACGGTGATCTTCACGAACAAGCTCGTTTTGGCGGCGTAAGAACGGATATGAAAGCAAGTCGTTTCTTTTATTACGCATATTATTACCGCGCGGATATCCAATAATATCGGCTGTTTTTAGCGTATAGAAGGAGAAAAAGCGGTCGATATTCGATCGCTTTTTATTTTTTGAAACAAGGGCGCTCGCGAGGGCGCAAAAAAAAGGAGAACATTATGATCATCGTACTGAAAAAGGACAGGGACGAAGAACAATACAAACATCTGACGGAATGGATCAAGTCCCTCGGACTCAAAACGGATATCAGCCAAGGCGAGAATACCATCGTGATGGGGCTCGTGGGCGACACCAGCCGCGTGGATATCGATCTCG
>CAMOUZ010000008.1 GCA_946626795.1 uncultured Clostridia bacterium | reverse complement strand
CTTATAGACGTGGCCGTTCTGGCAGATCTCCACGACGAGCCATTCCGAAAGCGCATTCACGACGGAAAGACCCACGCCGTGCAGACCGCCCGAGATCGTATAGCCCGAGCCGCCGAACTTACCGCCCGCGTGGAGCTTGGTCAAAACGACTTCCACGGCGGACTTTCCTTCCGACTTCTTGAAACCCGTCGGAATGCCGCGTCCGTTATCTTCCACGGAGACGCTTCCGTCGGGATTGATCACGACGTAGATATCCGTGCAATATCCGGCGAGCGCTTCGTCGATACTGTTATCCACGATCTCGGAGACCAAGTGATGCAGTCCCCTCTCGTCCGTCGAGCCGATATACATGCCCGGGCGCACCCGAACGGGCTCCAACCCTTCAAGCACTTGTATGGCGTCTTCGTTATAGGAATTATTTCTTTCCATTTTTCCCTCCGTCATCTTTTCAGAATAAATGATATACGTGTGTATATGTGTGCGCGCAGGCACGCGCGCGTATATAATAATATATATTATATATTATAGATATTATAAAAGTAAATACTTTTTGAAAAATTTTTTCGGAGTTATCCACAATAAAATCGCGGTTTTTGTGATTTTCTCTCTTTTTTTATTTCTCCGCTAAATTTATATACGGCTTTTTCCGCTTTTTGGCGTATGCAAATGTCTTTGCCGCGCCGCCGAACCCATATCGAACGTACGCAATGACAAAGTCCGCTTTTCTCATCATCCATTCATTGCGCGCCGTGATGGCATATCTCGGCAATGTCTTTTCGATCTCGGGATAAAGGATCTCGTCATATTCTTCCAGCTGAATCTCCCGCCTTTTCAGATAGATTTCGTCAAGATAAGGCGTGACAAAATTCAGCTTCGACAAAGGGCTCTCCTTTTTATACATCTTACTTGCATGTAAAGCTATGAAATCAAAATCTCCGTATCCGCCCAAATAAAAATCGACGGGGCCTTCTTCGGCTTCCTTCTTTATCACGGATAATACTTTCCCGACGAGATCTTCTTTATTCCCTATCTCGGCATGTCCGCAAAACGTAATGATCAAAAAAGTGCGCTCCTTAGGGAACGCACTGAAAAACGCAATTCCCGAATGTTGCGACACATTTCCCATACACGAGATAACGGGAATGCATTTTTACCAAAGTAAAAAGCACTCTCGTGTATAGGATGCTTAATATGTGTCGCAATATTATTTTGGCATAAAACATCGTAATAGTCAATAATCAATAAAATTTCCACCCTGTAAATCCTCTTTTGTTGCCATAGAGACAAAAAAGTGCGCTCCTTAGGGAACGCACCGAAAAATGCTTCCCTGTATTGGCGCACAGTTATTCCCCAACAGTGAAGAATAGAAGCATTTTTACCTAAAATGCTTCACTGTTGGTGAAAAATTATTCAACTGTGCGCCACGCTTATTATGGCATAAAAAAAGAAAAATAGTCAATATAGTTTGTTTATTCCGTAAAAAATGCAATATAAATGTTTTTTAAAACGAAACTTTTTCTGTTTTTTGCTTGCTTAAAATGCTTTTATTCTATCAAATCTTTTATTTTTATAAGATGATCGCAATCGCCGTCGGTAAATTCCGTGCAGGTGATGATGGTCTGCGTGCCTTTGGTGGCTTCCAAAAGAGCGGCGCGGCGCTTCTCGTCCAGCTCGCTGAGGACGTCGTCCAGAAGCAAAACGGGCTTCTCCCCCGACTCATTATGATAATACTCGATCTCGGCAAGTTTTATGGAAAGAGCGGCGGTCCTCTGCTGTCCCTGCGAACCGAATTTTCTGAGGTCTATGCCCTTGCAAGAGATATTAAAATCCTCGCGATGCGGTCCCACCGTCGTATAGCCGAGCTCATAATCTTTCTTTTGACTTTCTTCAAGCCTTTTCAAAAGGTCCGCCTTAATCTCCTCTTGGGTCTCACATTCGCTGCAAGGCTCGTAGGTGAGCGTAAGATCCTCTCCCGCCCCTGCGATCTCCCGATGATATTTATCCGCGATTTTGCCTATTTTTTCGATAAAAGAGCGGCGTTTCACGATGATCTCCGCGGCGGCGTCCGCAAGCTGCGTCTCCCAAATATACGCCGTCTGCGAAAACTCCGCGAAATCCACTTGTTTGATGAGTTTATTCCGCTGTAAGAGGAGTTTGTTATATTTGGATAAAGCGAGATAATACGCCTTATTTTCCTGCGAAAGAGAGAGATCAGTAAAATGTCTTCTCTCCTGCGGCGCTTCCTTAATCATTTTAAGCTCGTCCGGCGAAAAATAAACGACGGTGAGGAGTCCGAGGAGCTCGCCGAGACGGGATATCTTCGCGCCGTCCACATTCATCTTCTTCCCTTCCGAACGGTCTATCTCCACGTTTATATTATGCTTTCTGTATTTCTTTTCGAGCGTGAGATGAATATACGCCCTGTTCTCGCCCATTTTAATGAGATCCTTCTCGTTTTTCGTGCGCGGAGAACGGCCGATCGCGGAGACAAAAATACTTTCCATGAGGTTCGTCTTTCCGATCGCATTCGGACCGCATATGACATTTAACCCATCACGGAAAGTAATTTCTGCTTGACTGTAACTTCTGTAATTTTCGAGAACTACCTTTTCTACTTTCATTTTATCCCACTACGCGCATAGGAAGCACGAGGAATAAATAATCGTCTCTGTCCACCTGTGTGAAGACGCACGGCGCGCTGGAAGCCTTGATATTCATCTTGATAAACTCATCGTCGATGACGGAAAGGAAGTCTTGGAGATACTTGCCGTTGAAGCAGATGATATTATCCTTTCCTTCCACTCTTGCGGGCAAAGACTCATTCAGATTTCCGATCTCGGAATTACTCTCGATCTTGATATAACTCTCTCTGACTTCGATCTTGACGAGATTATTCTTACTGATACGGGAGATCAAAGACGCGCGATCGATATACTCGCTGAATTGATTCTTGGAGAGCGTAACGATGGCGGAGAAATCCTTATTGATGATATTCCTGTAATTGATGAAATCGCCTTTAATGAGACGGCTGATGAGAACGGTATTCTCGATCTCCACGCGGAGCTTCTCGCCGTCCATGCGAAGCGTAATGTCGTCTTCGTCATTGCCGAGCATCTTGCTGATCTCCAAAAGAGAACGAGCGGGAATGATACAGTTAAAAGACGCTTCATTGGAAGAAACGAGCTCTTTATTGCAGAGCGCGAGACGATAACCGTCTAATGCCACCATCGTGGCTTTCTTTTCATTCACTTCGAGAAGACAGCCTTTCAAGACCTGCCTATTCTCTTCCGTGGACGCGCAGAACACCGTCTTACCGATGAGCGCTTTCATATCCTTATTCTTCAAGGTAATGACGTACTTGTCAGCCACCTCGCCGACATTCGGATAATCTTCCACATTCAGACAGCGAATGTAACCATAGCTCTCGCCGTACTTGATTTCGAGATTTAAGCCGTCGGAACATTCCAAAGCGAGGCTTTCTTCATTGAGCGTGCGAATAAACTCGGAGAAAAACTTTCCGGGGACGAGGACTTCGCCGTCGATCACGACGTCCGCATATATCTTCTTCTCGATGGAAAGCTCCATATCCGTCGCCGTAAGGGTAAGAGCATTATTATGCGCGGAAAGTTTGATACATTCCAGCACGGGATTATTCTTCTTGACCGATATGGCTTTTATGACTTTATTGACTGCTTCCGACAAAGAAAGCGAATCCACGGTAATTTTCATGCTAACTCCTTTTTATCTCTTTTCGTAGATAATAGTAACCCTAATAATAATGCTTGTGGAAAAGTGGACAAGCCCCTAAAACCACAAGATATAGTATATCATACAAGGAAAAAAAAGTAAATATAATATTATTCCTTGTGAATAAACCTGTTTATAAAATGTTGGTCGAATGTCAGTAAGTGTTTATAAGTGAAAGTTATAAACGATCAACGATTATAAACGAGGTTTTTGATGTCTTCGGACTTCTTTTTCGTATTCGCGTCGTCGGCAATCTTTTGCTGCAATTTATCCCTTGCATGGATGACCGTCGTATGATCTCTTCCGCCGAAAAACTGTCCGATCGTGGCGAGAGGGATCTCGGGAAGAATCACCGTGATGAGATACATTGCCATCTGTCTCGGCTCCACGAGTTCTTTCGTCTTTTTCTTACCGCAAACATCCGTGAATTTCACGCCGAAATAATCGCAGGTGATATCCACGATCTTATTCATATTGATCTCGCTCGACTGATTGGAAGAGCTGTCGCGCAAAGCTTCCATCACGAATTCGATACTGTCCGCCGGACGATTATTCAAAGAAGCGAAATATCCCACCGTCTTCAATATACCTTCCATCAAACGGATATTGTATTTTTCTTTTTCCGCGATATAATTGATGACTTCGGGGGTGACGTCGATCTTATAATGGAAAGCTTTCTTTTGAAGAATGGCGACTCTCGTCTCGAAAGAAGGGGGTTGAATGTCGGCGACGACACCGCTCGCAAAACGGCTTGTAAGGCGGTCTTCGATGTAAGTAAGCTCCTTTACGGGGCGATCGCTCGAAAGAATGATCTGTTTTTCCGCCGTATATAGATCATTGAAAACGTGGAAAAGGCTCTCTTGCGAGCTTGTTTTATTCGCAAGGAACTGCACGTCATCGATCATCAAAACGTCGAGATTGCGATATTTTTCTCTGAATTGGCGCGCAAGCTCCGCGTTGTTACTATTCCGAATGCTGTAAATAAGATCGTTCGTAAAATTCTCTGCCGTCGTATAATAGACGCGCATATCGGGATGATTGCGAAGGATCTCATTGCCGATGGCGTGTAAAATATGCGTTTTACCGAGTCCCGGCATGCCGTAAATAAAGAGAGGATTTAAGTTTGTGCCCGGCGCTTCCGCAACGGCTCTCGCCGCGGCGGCGGCATATTTATTACTGTCGCCGATGACGAAATTATCGAAGGTGTAATTTTTCTGGAAAACGATCTTTTGGATGGAGGGGACGAACTCCTCTTTTTTCTGCGGGATCGCCTCCGCGCCGACATAAGAAGAGACTTCATCTTTCAAGATGATGACGACGCCGTCGATCTTCTCCATACTCTCGCGGATCGCCATATTGAGCTCGGCGGAGAGATTCTTCATAATGCCGTTTTTGACGGAAGAATACTCCGTCATCAGGATGAGTTTATCCTCTTTGAGCGCGACGGGCTTCAAGCGGCTGAAATAAATCTCATAACAAGGCGCGGAGACGAGCACCGCGATCCGATCAAGGATATTAGACCATATTTTTTCAATCGTATTCATATATCACCTATGTTTTATAGTTTCAGAAAATCGCTTTCGCAAGCACCATATAGCCGATGCAGTCCTTATCGACGAGCGCGGAATTTATATCCGTGCCCGGATCGGTATAGGGATAAGACGAAGCGTAAAGATAAGAATCGCCCTTCGCGAAATATGCTTTATCCGCGCCTGTGCTCAGACCGCTCAAATGGGTGTTTAGGATGTCGGCAAGATCGGCTGCGACGGTCTGCGCATTAAAGGTCTTGCCCGCCGATTTCAGCACCATCTCGAAGGTATGAGCCCCGATATGATCCATATCATAAAGGAGACCTCTCGCCTTATTTGCATTCCATAATGCCTTTTCTTCTTCGTCAAGAGGCTCGGGGAGATCGATAAGGTCGAGGTCGATCAAGACGGTAAACCAGATGGAAGAAGGCGTAAGATTATCGAAATTACTCGTCGCGCCGCCGACGTTATAGAGCCCCAAGAGATTAGGATTGATGGTGGCGACGAGATAATTATGGGTGGGATCCATCGTGAATTCGCCTTCCGTATCGAACTTATTCGCCCAATACGCGCGTTGCGTGCTGATGTCGCTGTTTTCCGCGTCCGTTCCCTTCTCCGCGCGCAAGATGAGCACTTGCTTCAAAGCGCCCGCAAGGGAGATATTTCCATTCACCGTTTGACCCGAGATCAATGCGCCGAGGTAATAAGCAAGATAGGTGTCGGAATACGCCACGATATTCTTATTATCTTCATTGAAATAAGTCAAACCGAAGAGCCGATATCCGTCCGCATCCGCTTCTCTTTGCACCAAGGAAGCTTTCACGACGTCATTATCCTCGTAAATACAGTTCAGCATATCTTGCAAATCGGTGTCCGACGGCTTCTCCGAGGCTTGAATCGTGCCGTTGGCGACGGCGTCCTTAAAGAGGAGGTCATTCAAGAAGGCATAGACGTTCGGGATGGTGAGATATCCTTCGCCCACGGTGGGCGTGACGACGTCAGCGAAAAGCGTCTTGCCGTAATAAGCGACGTCGGAGGCGTCGAAGGTGCCGTAATCCACCTTGACGGAATTATAGAAATTCGCAAGCGCGCTCTTGAAAGAGTCATTGACGGAATTCTCGATCTTTTCAAGGGAGAAATCCACGGAGGACATCAAGCCTTGGATGTTCGTGAAGAATTTCTCCGTTTCTTCCGCGGAAAGTCCGTTGATGGTGATGACCGTCGCGTAAGAATAGACCGTCTTATCGTATTCATCGAGAGAGCGGGTCTCCGTGGTCACGGCTTTCACGAAGAAATAACGCGGCATAAGAGGATAGCTGTCCTTCCCTTCATTCGTCTTGCCGAAAGTGATCTTCAAGCCGCTCTCGAAGACGACAGCGTCGGGATCGGAGGCGTCGATATTCAAGCTGACGAGACTCACCGTCATATTACTGCCCGAATTGACGGCGGCGGCGAAGCGAGCTCTCTCTTTCTCATTGATGAGGGTGCCGAGCGCCTTTGCCGAGATTTTGAGAAGGCGCGGCGCATCTTTATAATGATAGAGGCCGATGATGACGTTATGATCCTCGTCTTCGCCGTTTTCGAGATAGAAATCGCTCGACTTGATGGTGGAGAACTTATTGCCGACATTTTCATAAATGTCGTCGATATCGGGCTCTTCTTTCATAAAGTAAGCGTCCTGCATATTCTTGGTGACATAGGCTTTATCTTCCGAAGAGAAGAGGACGAGCTCGATGCCGCCATGCGCTTTGTCCCTTTCCGCCCAAGCTTTCTCCGCAGAGGAGGACTCCGTCGGATCTTCTTTCAGCTGCTTGCCGTATTCGAGGAGTCTTGCGCGGAATGCCGAAGCGTCGGCGAGAGGGGCATCTTCGTCCGCTTCGTCTTTGACCTTCAAGGTGTCGATGAGGGCGGTGAAGATATCCGCAAGATAGATACAATTCTCGGTTTCTCCGCTTTTTGTGACGGTATACGCCGCGCTTCCGTTCGCATAATAGAGACGGATATTCTTTTCAAGCGAGACGAAGACGTCCTTGATGGAAGAAGAGAGCTTTTCGGACATCGTCTTCTCCGAAAGATCCGCGCTGCCGAGCGCCTTCAAGAGGATGAAGATCTTGCCGCTGTTTCCGCCGTTGATGAGGAGCGTGGTGTCGAAACGATGCTCCCCTTCCTCATCTTCCGCCGCGTAATAAGGGGCGTAAAGGAGGATCTTCGCCGAGAGATTCATCGCGTCGGGGAAGAGCGCATTCATATTCAGAGCGTTGCTTGACTCCTCCGATGCGCTCTCGGATGCGGTCTTGGAGAATGTGCAGAGCATATCGAAACGGAGATAGGTTTTGCCCTCTTCCGTGATAAATTCCGCGCCGAGGATACCGACCGAGCCGAAGGAAGACGCCATCGTCTCCTTGGGGAAGGACCCGCTTATGTCCACGAGGGCGGCAAGCTCAGAGCCCGTGAGGGGCACGCGTAAATCCTCGATTTCTTTCGTGGGGTCGGTGTAAAGGGCGGGCTTTATATAAGCGTCATTATCCAAAAGCTCTCGCCAAGCCGCAAGCTCCGCCGTATCTTCTTTGAAATAAATGGAATTCGAGTTCAGCTTGGATTGGAGGCTTCCCTCTCCGCCGTCATTCTTTCCGCCGAAAAGAAGGGACGCGGTGAGGCGCGACTCGTAATTGATGTAATAATTCCGGTTCAGATCCGTGAGGAAGTCGTCCGACTGCGAAGCGACGTAATTCTCATCCGTATCCACTTCCGCGGAATAGACGAGCTGCAAGACTTCCTGCGCGTCGTCCGGCGAGAAAGTCTCTCCTTCCGCGAGTGCGCCTTCCTTCTTCTTCACGGTGTCGGAGAGGAGCTCATACACGCTGGGCAGGAGCATGCCGCCGTTCGAGTCGTCGTCCTGTCCGAAAAGACGGATATTCAAGCCGAGAGAATTATCCGTCATCGAGGAGAACATATCCGAGAGAGAGGTCTCCAACGAGGAGGTCACGGAGGCGATGTCAAAGCTCGAACCGCCGAAAGCCACCATAAATTTATTGAAAGCGGAGAGCACGTTCTCGGTGTCTTCATAGGAGAAATCGTTGATGCGGATCTTGGAGGCATAAGCGGATCCGTCCTCTTCTCCCGCGATCTTTTGTCCGACGAGATGTTTGATATGTCCGTCTTCCGTGTATTCCGAGAGATAGAGCTTCATGCCGAAATAACTTGCGTTCTTGGGCAGGAGCTTTTTGAGAAGCGTCCCCGCCATCCCCTCTTCGGAGGAGGAGACCTTATTGCGGATCATCTCCGAGAGATCCTCCGTGAGGAGGATCTCCAAGGTGTAAAGTCCCTCTTCTCCTTCCACCTGCTTGATGGCGATCTCACAGACCCCGGGATCCAGCCCCGCGAGAAGATTATCCGAGCCGTCCTCTTCCGACGAGGTCTTGGAGGAAAGGACGTTCATCATCAGGGACGCGAGCGCTTCCGCAGAAAAACGCACGCGCATCTCGGCGTTGCTTCTTGTGAAATCGACGCTCTTCAAATCCATATGGTCCAAAAGCCCGTTCAAGGTGTCCGTCGAGAAGCCGTTTTCCGCGGTGATGAAAGAGGTGTCCATGCCGTATTTCGACAGTGTCTCCGCCTTCAAAGCATCCACCGAAGCGCTGAGGTCGAGCGTCGAATGCCGCTCCTTCGCCACGTACAGACATTTCAAGACGGTGAAGACGTCATGCGCGGAGAGCTCGCCCGAGCTGTCGATGAGCGAGACCAAGGTCTCCACGGTCATAATGCGCATTTTGGAATAAGTATTTCCCGCCGCGTCCTTTAAGGGGTCTCCGTTCTCATCGCGCGAAGGGACGAAATTGATCTTGACTTTCTCATTGATGGTGCCGAAGACCGAGACGACCTTATCATTGATCGTGCCGAGGAAGGTGGTCTCCGCGTCTTCCGAGCCCAAAAGACCGTTCATGATCTTGGAGATGGTCTCGGCGTGTTTATTCGTGGAGCGATTGATCTTGACCACAAGCTCGCGCGCGTCCTCCGACGAAGCAAGGGGATAAACCGTCGCACCGAAAGAGAAATACTGCGGAATGAGCTTCGGGATAAGATCCACAGCGAAAGAGGGCACGGAAGAAAGCGTGTCGTCGAAGGCGCCCGAGGCGAGGATGGTCTTCGCAAGATCGCGGAGCCGTATGGAGAAGACGACGCCGAGCGCCGTATCTTTCTGGTCGTAAAGGGCTTCGTCGCCCGAGGTGGCGAGGGGGGTATTCATGATGGTGACCGACGCCACGTAAATGAATTTCGTCGCGTCTACGTTCGCGGGGATCTTATCCCCGATCATATTCACGACGGGAGAGGCGGGCGAGGTCAAAAGATAAGTCACAACGTCATTGATAAAGGCGGACACGCTCTTCCCTTCCACCGTGACGGAATCGAAACGGGCGTTTGCGGCGGCGTCGGGATCATGGATGTCATAATCTTCCAACATCGCGAAATTAAAGTCCAAGGCAGAGAGCAATTTCTCTGCGGCTCCGTCCGTCGAGAACTGTCCGTCCGACGTCGTGAAGCCTTCCATCAGACTGCGCACGGAGATGCGATACATTTTGAGACCGAGACTGTCACGGACGTCCTTTTTCGCCTCCGTGGCGAGCGCGCCGTAATCCTCTTGACTCAAAGCTTCGCGAATCTCACCCGTGAGCAGGGCGTATCTTTCTTCCAAAGAGAGGAGGCAGAAACGATCGAAAGCGGCGGCGTCATCATAAGAGGCTTCCTCCGAGGAGCTCCCGTCCGTCGAGTCGATGCCTTCGCCGTCGTATTCTTCCTCGTAGCTCTCCTCGTATTCCTCTTCTCCTGCGGCGGAAAGGGCGTCCTCCGCGAGAGCGGCTTTCGCTTGCTCGGAGAGGAGCTCGTATTCCAGCTCATCCTCCGTTTTCTCGGAAAGGAAGAGGGACTCCGAAAGCTCGGAATAAAATGCGTCGAGATCCTCCTCCGTATAATCGGGAGAGACTTCTTTTCCGTTCAGTGCCGCACGAAGAAGGGAAAGCGCTTCGGAGAGGGTCACGCCGCCGATATGCGGAGAGACATAAGACTTAAAAAGGATGCTGCCGCCCACGAAAAGAGCGGCGATGAAGATCGCCATAATGACCAAGCAGACGATAAGACAGGTCAAACAACCGTGACGTTTTTTCAGTCTTCCGCTTCCACCCGTTCTCGACATACGCGCTCCTTCGAGATCTGCGCCGGATAATAGGCGACACTATCTCATTATAATAAATATTATACAATATGCGCGGGCGCGAATGCAAGAGGGCGGGACACAAAAAAGAGAAATGGAAAAAGTTGGAGAAGAAAGCGAACGGGGCAGCCACGCGGCCGCCCCGAAAAACGATGGGATCCTTTCGTCGAAACGCGCCGCTTTCGGCGGCTCCGCAGATCACGCCGCGGGCGTTTCAAGCGATCTTGTCATAGACTTTGACGTAATCGATCACCCAATCCACGTGCCAATCTTCGGGGAGGGTATCGACGTCGATGGTGCCGACCCAATCGCCCCATTCCCCCACCTCGGTGGAGATCTTCATATAGCCTTCTTCATGGCAGATGCCGCCGCCCGTGGAGGTCCAGACCTTGCCGCCGTCGATATAGAAGGTGTAGCCGTCTTCGTCCCAATTCATACCAAAGGTATGAAACTCGTCGTCGGCGAAGCCTGTCTTCTCGAAGCGTTTATGGGCGTTCTTATGCGCCTCGTCATAGCCGTCCCAATGCAGCGCCACGTTCACGGCGTCGCGCTGCGGCAGGTATTCGAAGACGTCGATCTCGATGCCGTCTGTGCTGCCCTCGTCCTCGGAATAGACGTCGCCGCACATCATCCAAAAGGCGTGCCACATCCCCACTTGCGAAGGGAGCTTACAGCGGATCTCGTAATATCCGAAGCCATGGGTGTAGCCCGTTTCCGTCGGGTTCTTCGTGCGGAGCGCGCCCGAACAAACGCGCGTCTCGGTATGCGCCTCGATGCCCTGGGATGGGATCTCGATCACGACGTCGCGCACTTCGGAGCGAATGACGAGATGTCCGTCGCCGTCCGCGAAAGCGAGATCGCGCGTCCAATATCCATCGCGGCGGTATCCTTGGCGGGTGTCCACCCAAACGCTGCGATCCAAGACGTCGAAATCATCGAAAAAGACGAGCTGATACTTTGAAAAATCCAGCGTCTCGGGGTAATCCGCGGGATCATATATCACGGCGCGCTCCTTTTTTGAGCAACCGCCGAAAGAGAGCGGGATCAAGCAAAGGACGCATAGGATCAATGTAATCGCGACTGTCTTTTTCATCTTCTTACTCCTTTATACTATGGTGAGCGTGACGTCCTCCCCGAGGGAGAAGGCGCATTCGTCTGCGGAGAAGCCGCCCGTCAGGAAGAAGACGGGCTCTTTCGCAAAGAGGCTTTTCGTGATGAGATCTCCCGCAACGAGGGGGAGGATGAGGCGTATGCTTTCGGAGAGCTTCCCGACGGTGAGCGTGACGCCTTTTGGCGTGAAACGATAACGGAACTCGGCAAAGAGGTCTTCTTTCTCCGCCGTCCGTGTCTCCGCAGAGAAAAACCTCGCGCGAACCTGCGCCGTGACCCCCTCCCCTTCTGTGAGGACGGAGATCTCGGGGGCGGGATCAAGGCAGGTGGCATATTTCACACCCTCTTTCTCGTATTCCGCGCGGAGGAGGAGCGAAGCGTGCTTCTTCTTCCCCGAGGGGATCTGCATATTGTTCTTTTCGCTCCGCTTGTATTCATAGACCGAGCCCGCGATCATTGCCCCCGCCCCTTGCTTATAGAGCAGAGAGAGGGTGCCGCCGCCCGCGTGCGTCGCGCCGTTCGAGAAGGCGTGGGTGACGAAATCATATCCCGTCAAGGTGGCGAGATAACGCCCCGCGCGGATCTTATAGGTATTGATCTCGGGATAAAAACGGAAGCCTATGGCTGCCTCGTCGCAAGGGAGCGCAAGGCGGGGATCCGGTTCCGAGATGCCGAAATGAAGGGCGTCCGCAAGGGAGCAAGCGTGGCAAAAGGTGTGGTGGACGCAGGGCTTTTCTCCGTTTTCGACGTACTGCATCCCGCCGTAAAGCTTGCCGTTCGACGTGCATTTTCGCAGGATCTCATAGACGCGCTCCGCAGCTTCCGCAAAGAGGGGCTCCACCTTCGCGAGCTCGCAAAAGGCGCCGATACAGCCGTCCGAGGTGCGGCTTCCGTAATACGTCCATTTATTATTGCGCACACCGAACGTATTGTCCCACCCGCCGTCGGGCAGGAAGAAATCGAGCTGTTTTTTCGCGCATTCCGCAAGGTGCGCCGAGGCTTCTTTCTCTCCGAGAATGGCGGCGGCGTGGATCAAGCAGGGCATGGATTCCTCCGCGATATAGCCGATATCGATGGGAAGACACCCTTTCGGGGATCGGGCGTCATGCGGCTTCCCCTCCCCCGCCAAAAGCCCGTTCTCCGTGAAGAGCCCGAGGCAGTAAGAAAGGAGCGCGCGGGCGCTTTCCGCATAGGCTTCGTCGTGATAAAGCCCGGCATAGAGGGCATTCACCAAAGCCGACGCGCAGTAATAATTCACGTAAGCGGGGAAACCAACGACCATATTCCGATGCACCCAGCGGGCGGAGCGTTTCGCACAGCGCTCGATCTTGCTTTTCAAGCCGCGCGGGAGTTTCTCTCCGAAATAAAGCAGAGTCTTCATGAGGTTGATCGCCGAAAACGCCGTGATCCCCTTCCATTCCGAGGTGAAATCATTTTGCACCGCGCCCGAGAAGAGGGTGAGCCGCTTGCGGAAGACGAGGAGGCGCTCCGCCGCGGCGAGATATTTCTCCTCCCCCGTGAGATCATAAGCGCAGACGAAAGGATAAACGGCGTTATCCGCTCTGCCATGCGTAAAATCGCAGGCGTCGCAACGAAACCCGCCGAAATCTTTGTCCTTTTTATCTTTGATCTGCGCCTCGACCAGCGCGTCGCACCATTCGAGGAAAAGCCTTTTATATTTGTCCACACGATTATTATAACATAGAATCCCCGCAAAGAAAACAAGAAAAAACCGCGCAGGCAGACAGCCCACGCGGCTTAATAAATATATTGACATACGCGAAGCGCCGGCAAAAACGGCGAGGGCAAGAGTATGCGCCGCTATGCGTCCTCGCCTATCTTTCTTCGCGGAAGTAATTCAACCCCAACGATGCAGGCGGCTGCGCCTTCTTGCTCCCCACGATGCTCGTCACGATAAGCACGAGAATGGTGATGACATAAGGCAACATACCGATCAAGGTCTTCTGGCTGAGCGTGGCGGACGCCATGAAATACTGCAAGCGATAAAGCAGACCGAAGATGATGGAGCTGAATATGCTGAGATCGGGCTTCCAAATGCTGAATATAACGATGGCGATCGAGAGCCAACCGAGCGCGGAGATCGCGTCCGAATACGGCCAGCTGCCGCCATTCATGTCGAAGAAATAGAAGAGGCCTCCCATGCCCGCGATGGCGGAGCCGACAATGGTCGCCGTATAGCGATATTCCGTGATGTTGATACCCGTCGCATCTGCCGTGGCGGGACTCTCACCCACCGCGCGGAGATGGAGGCCGACCCTCGTCTTCTTCAAGATGAGCGACGCTCCGATCGCGATGATGATCGCGAGATACACCATTGCGCCGTAGGAAAAGAAGAGTTCGCCGAATGCGCCGAGCTTTTCCGTGGAGGGAAAAAGCTTGAAATAGATGTAGCCGATCTCCTTGAATCCCTCTTTCGGAATGATATTATTCACGAAGGTGGCGAAGCCTGCGCCGAAGGTGGAGATGGCAAGACCCGTGATATTCTGATTCGCGCGAAGCGAAACGGTCAGGAAGCTATACAGGACTCCCATCAAGCTCGCAAGGACGAGGCAGAAAAGGAGCGGAATGACGAAAGCGGGGAAAGCGCTTATCTGCGAAATGTCTGCGAGCGAAGAGACATAAAGACGCGCGCCGATCGCGCCGCCGATCGCCCCCATGCACATAACGCCCGGGATGCCGAGGTTGAGGTGACCCGCCTTCTCGGTGATGATCTCTCCGGTGGAGCCGAAGAGGAAAGCCGCGCTCATTCTGATGGATTGTGCGATAAACGAGATCATTTCTCTTCACCTCCTTCTGTGATTTCCGTAGGAAGGGCTTCTTCCGCAGGGGTTCGTTCTTCCGCGGGAGCTTCCGCGAGGCTCGGAGTCTCCCCCTCTGCCCGAATCGGAGGCTCTTCTGCGGGCCCCGACGCTTCATTTGCGGGAGCGGGAGCCGAGTCCTTATTCTTCTTGCGGAACTTGATGGAGTACGTGATGAAGAACTCGCAGCCGATGATGAAGAAGAAGACAAGCGCCGTCACGATATTCGGCAGAGCGGAATTCGTGATGCCCGTCTGCGAAAGGATCTGCGACGTACCTCGACTGAGGAATGCCACCATAAGGGAGGCAAGCGCCATATACGCGGGATTAAACTTGGCGAGCCAAGCGACGATGATCGCCGTGAAGCCTCTGCCGCCCACCATCGTGGTCGTGATGGCGTGATCCTTCGCGGAGACGAGGACGAAGCCGACGAAACCGCAGATAGCGCCCGAAAGAAGCATCGTGCGAATGATGACTTTCTTGACATTCACGCCGACGTATTTCGAGGTGTTGATGCTCTCGCCCACGAGAGAGACCTCGAAGCCGTGCTTGGTCTTGCTGAGATAGAAATGCATCGTAACGGTCAAGACGACGGCGAAGATCAGAATCAAGATATAAGGATTGCCGATCTTCGGCATATTGCCGTAGCGGCTGAAAAACTTCGCAAAATCATTCTGTCCGCTGGGGAACCATTTTAAAAGGACGAAAGAAACGAGCTGGATCGCCACATAGTTCATCATGAGGGTGAAGAGGGTCTCATTCGTATTCCATTTCGCCTTGAAGATCGCGGGGATCACGCCCCATATCATGCCCGCCGTCAAGCTGAAAAGCATCATTACGAGAAGGAGCGCCCAGGTGGGGAGCTTATCGTAAAGATAATAGATGGCGACAGCCGAAGCCAAACAGCCGACGAGGGTCTGCCCGTCCGCGCCGATGTTCCAGAACTTCATTTTGAAGGCGGGGACAATGGCGATGGAGACCAAAAGCAGGAGCGCAGTGTCTTGCAAGAGGTTCCAAATACGCTTTTCCGTGCCGAAAGCGCCGTTAAACATATAGCCGAGCAGCTTGAAGGGGTTCACCTTCGTATACGCCGCCGCGAAGAACAAGCCGACGAAAAGCCCCGCGACGATCGCGATCGCACGGATGACGAGCGGCTTCCACCAAACGGTGGCTCCGCGTTTTGTGATGTGGAAAAGAGGTTCGCGTGAATTATTCTTGGTCATTTTCCGCCTCCTTTACCGTCGCTTCCGCCGTTTCTTCCGCAGAGGGGACGGCGTCCTCCGCCGCTTTCTTCGAGAGATCGAGAGAGCCCGTCATCATAAGACCGAGATCTTCTTTTGTGACGGTGCGGCCGGGGACGATGCCCATCACTCTGCCGTGGCAGAGCACGAGGATCCTGTCGCAGAGCGCCATCATGACGTCGAGGTCTTCTCCCACGAAGACGACGGCGACATTCTTCTCCTTTTGTTTATTCAAAAGGTCATAGATGAGATAAGAGGAATTGATGTCGAGTCCGCGCACGGGATACGCCGCCATAAGGACTTTCGGCGAAGAGGAGATCTCACGTCCGACGAGGACTTTCTGCACGTTGCCGCCCGAGAGTCTGCGCACGGGGGTCATGTCGCTCGGGGTCACCACTTCGAGGTCGCGAATGATGGTGTCCGCGAGCGCCTTGGGCTTTTTCTTATTCACGAAAATGGATCTGCCCTTGCGATAAGAGCGGAGCGCCATATTGTCGATGATGGACATATTTCCCACGAGGCCCATATTCAAGCGGTCTTCGGGAACGAAGGAGAGCTTGATGCCGAGCTCTTGGATCTCGCGCGGCGTGCGGTGACGGAGGTCGATGATCTCGTCTTCATAAAAGAGGATCTGCTCCTCGTTCACGAGGCGGGTGATCTCTTTATTGCTCTTCCCCGTGAGGTCCACTTTGTTTCCGTCCGGATAGTGGAAGAAGCCTTCCGCCGCCATTTTCTTGATCTGTTTGAGATCCTTGTGGAAGAAGGTGACGGGTTTATTCTCCTTGGGATTGTGGAAGATGATCTCTCCGCTCTCCACTTTTTGCAGCCCGGCGATGCCTTCGAGCAGCTCCTTCTGCCCGTTGCCCGAGATGCCCGCGATGCCGAGGATCTCGCCGCCGTTCACGGAGAAGGAGACGCCGTCGATGGCGCGGCCACCTTCTTTATTCAGCACCGTGATGTCTTTCAAAATAAGGCGCGGCTTGGGGTCCGCGGGATCTTTTCTTTCGATATTGAGGTCGAGCTTCTTGCCCACCATCATCTCGGCAAGCGCTTTTTCGGAGGTCTCTGTCGTATTTACCGTACCGACGTGCTCTCCCTTGCGGAGGACGGCTACGCGGTCGGAGATCTCCATAACTTCATTGAGCTTATGCGTGATGATGACGATGGACTTGCCGTCTTTCTTCATTTCGCGCAGGACGGCAAAAAGCTTCTTGATCTCCTGCGGAGTGAGGACGGCGGTGGGCTCGTCGAGGATGAGGATATCCGCGCCGCGATACAAGACCTTGATGATCTCTACCGTCTGCTTCTCCGAAACGGACATTTCATATATATATTTGGAAAGGTCGATATTGAAACCGTACTTTCCGACGATCTCCTGCAATTTCTTCGCGCGTTGGCGCGCAAGATGATTGAAGGCGATGAATTTTCCGATTTTGATAAAAGGAAGCGCAGCGGTTTTCAGCGCGGCGAGCAAAACGCCTTTTGCTTTATTTTCCGCCGAAGCGCAGTCATCTTTGATCTGCTTAAAGGCTTCTTTCAGGCTGTATTTCGGCATCTCTTCGCCGAGGATGATATTGTCGGCGGCAGTGAAGACGTCGATCAGCTTGAAATGCTGGTGCACCATGCCGATTTTAAGATCGAAAGCGTCCTTCGGCCCGCGGATCGAGACCTCTTTTCCTCCGACGAAGATCTGTCCTTCATCGGGGAAATAGATGCCGGAGATCATATTCATCAGCGTGGTCTTTCCGCTCCCGTTCTCCCCTAAAAGAGAAAGGATCTCGCCCTTATAAAGGGTGAGATTCGCGTTTTTGTTCGCAATTACTCCGCCGGGGAAGTATTTGCATATATTCTTTAATTCAAGAGCAATTTCTTTATTCACGGTTTTCTATTCTTTAACGAGTAATTGAAAAAAGGAAAAGCGGAGCGCGAAAAACGCTCCGCTTTTCTGTAAGTCGGTAAATCAGCCGCCGTAGTTTCTGTCAAGAAGGGTGATTCCGTCGATTTCTGCGTCAAAATAGGGAGCAGAACGGAACTTGGACTCTTGGAAGATGCCGTTGGCAACAACTTGGGTCTCATGCTCGTATGCTGCGTCGGAATCAACATCGGCGAAGTACTCGGTGAGCTTCGCACCCTTCACGGTGAAGGTGTCGGTGTCGAAGACTTGGAGCTTGCCCTTGATGAGGAGCTTCTTGGTGTCGTCGATCATCTTCTGCGTGCCTTCCGCCGCGATGGAGCCGAGCGCGAGGACTTCGACAGAGCCGGTTTCAAGCGTGCCGGTGTAATCGGTGGCGATCTCCTTGCCCTTGATCACTTGGGTGATGATGTACTTGAAGTACGGGGTCCAATTGATGCGGCTGGCGCAGAGGTAGACGGACTTGTTGTGAGTTCCGTTATAGAAGACGTTGGGGATGTTATTCTCTTCGCAAGCATTGGGCACACCGTCGGAGTCCGCGTGACCGGAGATCAAAGCGCAGCCATTGCCGATGAGCTTCTCGGCAGCGGCCTTCTCACCGTCGAGGTCATACCAGGAACCGGTGAAGGTGACTTCCATCGTGAGCTGGTCACCGAGGTTCGCTTCCTTCTGGTTCAAAGCGTACTTCGCACCGAGGAAGAAAGAGGTGTAACCGGACATAACTTCCGCGAAGGTGAAAGCACCGACATAACCCATCTTGTAGTTCTTCGTGGTCGCGTTCTTATTCATGTCATAGAGCTTCAAGCCCGCGGCGACGCCGGCAAGGAAACGGCCCTCATAGATGGACGCGAAAGCGTTGTGGAAGTTGTCAAGACCTTCCGTGTGAGCCATCGTGCCGGTGGCGTGGCAGAACTGCACGTCCGGATTGTTTCTCGCGACGGGAAGCAGATACGCTTCGTGACCGAAGGAGTCGGCAAAGATGATGTTGCAGCCCTGGTCGACGAGATCTTCCGCAGCCGCGGTGCACTCTTCGCCCTCGGGGATGCCGGTCTTCATGATGATCTGATCGTCACGGAGTCCGAGCTCTTTGGCGGCCTCTTTCGCAGCGTCGATGAAGTTCTTGTCGTACGAAGACTCGCTGTCATGCAAGAAGATGAAACCGACTTTGATCTCATCTTTCGCGACGCCCTTGCTACAACCGGCGAAGACCGCGGTCAGCGTTGCGAGAACTGCAAGCACTAAGATGATGGATATGATTTTTTTCATTTTTTCCTCCCTTTGCCTTTTGGCATTTTATTTTTAATTGAATTTGATCTCGCCCGCCCGCATTTCCTTAATGCACGCGAGAGAATATACCTTGACGCCCTTTTCTTCGATGAGGGCTCTGCCGCCTTGATGCATCTTCTCGATCGCCGCCACGAAGCCGACGCAAGAAGCACCCGCCTGCTCCACGAGAGAGAGAAGACCCATCGCCGCGTTTCCGCTCGCGAGGAAGTCGTCCACGATGAGCACCTTGTCCGCAGAGGAAAGATATTCCTTGCTGACGAGCACCGTATTCTCCGTCTTGTGGGTAAAAGAAAAGACGGAGGCCGTATAGACTCCGTCCGAGATATTATAGGACTTATGCTTTTTCGCCACGAGCACAGGCAGCCCCATGGCTTGACCCGCGGCAAAGGCGATCGAAATGCCGGAAGACTCCACGGTCAGAATGAGGCTTGCGCCGCATTTCGCGAACTGCTTCGCGACATCCTTCCCGAGCTCGGTAATAAGCGCGGTATCCAAGCGGTGGTTCAAAAAGCCATCCACTTTGAGGATATCTCCCGCGAGTACCTTGCCGTCTTTTAAGATCTTGTCTTCAAGTAGTTTCATAGCACCGCTTTGCCCGTAGGCTCCCAAAAGAGAAACGAAAAAGCAAGTTAAAACCTTTAACTTGCCTGCCAATAACTACTATAAGCCATGACCTTCGCCATAGCTTTTCCAATAGTCGCACTTGTGGCTGTGCGGTAGAGACTCAAGGGCCATCCATCCTTGATTATATTGGCAATATTCTTTTGTTGATTTTATTGTAATATATCCTTATTTGCGATGTCAAACGAAACGACGCGGCAAAATAAAAGTTTTTTGACAAATTTTTCCAAAAAACAAAGGCGCGTTACCTATTTATATTGCGCGCGCGTGTAAGCGGTGGCGTGCGGCGGGATGTAAAAGGGAAAAGATGTCGCGACAGCAGGGAGAGGAGCAGAGGCGAGCGCTCTCCGAGGAGGCGGGTCTGAGCGTGCTTGTTGTACGTGATGCCCGCCGAGCGAGGTAGTTAGCGAAAGCTGCCGTTGGGTTTCTCCGAAGAATCGTGATTCTTTTTGGGGGGTGGCAGCGGAGTATATGAGCCGCTATACGCTGTCGCGCTATGCGCATTCGATGAGCATCTTATCCGCCACGAGAGCGATGAATTCCCCATTGGTCGGCTTTTCATTCCCCGAATACACCTTCACTCCGAAGATCTGGTTGATATTCTCGATCTTTCCTTTGTTCCAAGCCACTTCGATAGCGTGGCGAATGGCGCGCTCCACCTTGCTGGCGGAGGTGTCGAAGCGGTTTGCCACTTCGGGATAGAGCCTTTTCGTGATACTATTGATGATGTCCGGGCAGGCGACTGCCATTTTGATGGCTTCACGCAGGAATTGATAGCCTTTGATATGCGCGGGAATGCCCACGGAGATGAAAATATTCGTGATGCGCTCGTCCAGCATACGGTTTTGCGCGAGGCGCATTGTGCGCGGCGGGACCTCTTCCTTCTCGAAGAGCTCGTCGATGCGGTTTTTCAAAGAGAGAAAGCTCACGGGCTTCAACATGTATTGATTCGCTCCGTTTTTCAGTGCGCGAGAAGCGTATTCATCCCCTGCGACGCCGGAAAGCACGATATATTTTGCCTTGGAGCCGCCGAGTTTCGCCTCGCTGATGACCTCGAAGCCGTCGGTCTCGGGCAAGATCATGTCGAGGATCACGACGTCCGGCTCGGAACGAAGGATCTCTTTCACCCCTTCCGCGCCGCTTTCCGCCGTGCCCACCACCTTATATCCGCTCTCTCCCGCGAAAAAGAATTTCACGGACGACAAAAATGCGGGATCGTCGTCCACGACCACAATGGTTATTTCTCTCATACAAGATCTCCTATTTGCGTTTTGTTTCGTCAAAAAACCATGGATTTCTTCGGTTGCAACGTTATTATAACAAATTGAGATAGGAAACGCAAGAATTTTGTAAAGAATTTTATGCGGAAATCTACGCAAAAATGTCGAAAATGCGCGATTTTGTACAAAATTCAGCATCGAGAGGGCGTCGCGCTAAATGAGGCGCGCGGAATAGAAGAAAATCACGCCGATTCCCCTCCCCTGCTTGAATATTCCCCTGTGATATGGTAATATATATCTATGAGATTGGATAAATTCTTGAAAGTGAGCCGCCTCATCAAGCGGCGGAGCGTGGCGGCGGACGCGTGCAGCGCGTCGCGCGTCCTTCTGAATGGGAAGGAAGCCAAGCCCTCTAAGGAGGTTCGCGAAGGGGACGTCATCGAGATCGTCTATGGCAAAGGGAGTCTTCGCGTGCGCGTGACAAATGTCGTCGAGGTGACGAAGAAAGAGTCTGCGGCGGAGCTTTATGAAGTCGTGGACTGAGTCGACGTCCGCGTTGAAGATAAAAAATTAGGAAATATCCGAGCATTACGAGGAAAAATGAGAGGCGTTGCGGTCATCGTTGCGGCGGGGAGCGGCTCCCGCGCCGGCGTAGATAAAATATGGGAAAAGATGGGCGGCGAGACGGTCCTTATGCGGAGCGTTCGTCCCTTTCTTTCTTGCCCTGCCATTGAGGAGATCATCGTCGTTGTGCGCGAGGGAAAAAAGTCCCTTGCGCAAGGGACTTTCAAGGGACTTCCCGTGTCGGTCGTCGTAGGGGGCGAGACTCGGAGCGAGAGCGTTAAAAATGCGCTTGATTTCGCCGTGGAACGCTTTGGGACAAAGGACGTTATCGTGGCGATCCACGACGGCGCAAGACCTTATCTGAAAGAGGACCTCATCGCGCGCTGTATGGCGCGCGCTGCAAAGGAAGGCTCGGCAGTCCCCGCCTTGCCCTGCACCGATTCTCTTCGGAGGATGACGGAAGAGGGAAATAAAGCGGTGGATCGCAGAGAATATGTCGCCGTGCAGACGCCGCAATGCTTCGATCTCGGGCGGCTTCGGGAGGCGTATCGGCGCGTTCCGGAGGCTTCCGACGATGCTACGGTGTATGAAGCGATTTTCGGGTCGGTTTCGTTGGAAAAGGGCGATGTCGAAAACAAGAAAATCACCTATTTATCCGATATTTATGAAGGCTTTCCGCGTCGTGTCGGCGTCGGTTTCGACGTGCATGAGCTCCGCGTCGGGCGGCGTCTCGTCCTCGGCGGCGTAACGATCCCGTATGAAAAAGGGCTTTTTGGGCACAGCGATGCGGACGTTCTGACGCACGCGATCATGGACGCCATGCTGACCGCGGCGGATCTTCCCGATATCGGACATTTCTTTCCGCCCGAGGATCCTAAATACGAAGGCGCGGACAGCACGGAGCTTCTTGCGGAGGTCGTCCTCGCCATTCGAGCGAAAGGATATGCCGTAGAGAATGTCTCCGCGACGATCATGGCGGAGAAGCCCAAGCTTGCGCCGTATCTTCCCGAAATGGAGAAAAAGATCGCGACGATCATCGGCGTTCCGAAAGAGTGCGTTCGTTTCGCCGCGACGACGACGGAGAAGCTCGGGATCGTCGGCGAAGAAAAAGGGATGGCGGCGGAGGCGGTGGCTCTCCTTTTGCGAATATGCGACTCTGCGGCGGAAGGTTGACAACGCAGGCGCGCGTGTGATACCTTGTAAGAAAGGAAAAAGACGATGGAGATCCGGACCGA
Organism: uncultured Clostridia bacterium; assembly: GCA_946626795.1. Classification (GTDB taxonomy): domain Bacteria; phylum Bacillota; class Clostridia; order Christensenellales; family CAG-1252; genus CAG-1252. The sequence goes on along the minus strand of CAMOUZ010000008.1, from coordinate 1,470 downwards.
GATACTGAAAATCAAAAAAGACGAAAATGCGGCGCGCGTTTTGCGAAAGAAAGCGGAGGCTTTGGTCTTTGCCACACAGCGCAACGATGCGGCGAAGGCGGAAGTCTTATATGGGCTCCCCGGCGTCTTCTCGATGGTGCTTCAAGCGGGCGGGAAAAGCTTGCGTCTTATCAAGGAGGGCGAAAGCTTTCGCATTTTAAAATCTTCCGAAATATCCGACATTTTGCTGTCGATTAAGCTGGAAGACCGCGGTGCGGAAGAGGATCTTCTCAAAGGGGACGCGTCGTTCGCGAAGCTTTTTTCGGAGGGGCGCGTGACCTATCGCGGGTCGAGCAAGATGTTTAATTGCATTATGCGGATCGACTGCATTTCGGACGAGCTTCGGCTGTCCGGACGCAAAAGACGGGACCTATACGGATTTTGAGGTGGAATATGCGTAAATATTTCGAATTTTATAACCCCACAAAGATAAACTGTGGAAAAGGCGCTTTGCGGACGATTGGGGCGGAGCTTGACTATTTCGGCGCAAGCACGCCGATGGTGCTCGCCTCGACGAATGCTACAAGAATGGGGGCGCTCGAAAAGGTGCTCGCCGCATTGAAAGGGAGCAAAGTGTCTGTCGGCGTGGCTTATAATGCGATGCCGAATTGTTTGGATATCGATCTTTTGCGCGCATTGAAAGCGAAATACGCCGAAGGCAGATGCGACAGCATCATCGCGATCGGCGGAGAATGCACGATGGACAGCGCAAAGGCGTTGAAGCTCTTTCTTTCGGAAAATTGCGACGATTTTCTTCCGCTGGCAGGGGTTGCAAAACAAACGATACGCGAGATCCCGCTGATCACCATACCGACGGAATGCGGTTCCGGGCACGAAGCGAGCGGGTTTATCGAGGTTGAAGAGAATTTTGTCTCAAATCCCTCGATTATTCCGAACGTCGTGGTGGTTGACGGCGAGGTGGCGGCGATCGCGCCCTCTCGCGTGACGGCGGCAGGCGGCATATATGCGCTTGCAAACGCCATCGAGGCGTATCTCGGCTCGGAGGAGATCTCCATCATCGAGATCTTTGCCGAGAAAGCGGTTAAGCTCGTTTTCGAACATCTCGAAAAGATCGTGAGCGGCGAGGACTCCGACGAGGATTGCGTCGGACTCTCCCTTGCTTCTGTTTTTGGCGGAATTTCCTATGGAAACGTCCCATACGGTGCGGCGCACGCGCTCGCCGAGGCGCTTTCCGAAACGACGAAAGAGCCGATCGAGGAGATGATATCCGCCGTGCTTGTTGCAACGCTGAAAAAACTCTCCGACGAAAAGAAAGAAAAGCTCTCGGGCTTGCTCGCGTGCACGTGTTCTGCGGAAAAATTGGCGGAAATCCCACGGTCGGAATGGGTGACGAGGACGATTGCGAACGTTGAAGACCTTATCGCTCGACTCCACGAGAAGGCAGGACTTCCCGCAAAGACTCGCGACACG
>CAMOUZ010000007.1 GCA_946626795.1 uncultured Clostridia bacterium | reverse complement strand
CGCTCTCGATGCCGCATGCCTTCTTGATGAGGACGGGAGCGGGAGGGGTCTTGGTGATGAAGGAGAAGGAACGATCGTTATAGATCGTCATCACGACAGGAATGACGAGTCCGATCTGAGACGCCGTCTTGTCGTTGAATTCCTTCACGAATCCCGGCAGGTTGATACCGTGAGGACCGAGGGTGGAACCAACGGGCGGTCCCGGGGTGGCTTTACCCGCAGGGAGCTGTAACTTAACTACTGCTGTAACTTTCTTTGCCATAGTTTATACCTCCTAACTATGCAATCGTGGTACGAACGAGCGGAAATGATTGGATTTCTCCGCTCTCCCATAAAAAAGGCTTAACGCCGATTTTACTTTTTGTGACCGAAGGGGGTCTTATGCCTTCTCGACCTGATTGAATTCCAGCTCGATGGGCGTCGGCTTGCCGAACATGGAAAGCACGACCTTCACGATGCCCTTCTCCGTATCGATCTCGGAGAGCTCTCCGAAATAACTCTCGAAAGCGCCCGAAATGATGCGCACCTGATCTCCGACTTGCAGTCCGAGGTCTTCCGCCTTGACCTTTTCGAGGGCATTCCTGCGGACTTCCTCCGCCGTAAGAGCTTCGGGTCTGCCGCCGGCGCCGACAAAGCCGGTGACGCCGTGGATATGCGTGACCATATAATAGACATGGTCGCTATATATCATCTTGATGAAAGCATACGTGGGGAATTTCTTCCTCAAAACGACCTTGCGCTTGGTCTTGGTCTCGACGATCTCCTCTTCCTGAGGGACCACTACGTCGAAGATATAATCTTGAAGACCGTTATTCTCCACCATTTTGAGTATATTGTCGCGCACGGCGAGCTCATACGTGGAATACGTATGGATGACGTACCACTTCGCCTGTGCGGCGCGCTCGCTTTGCACGGTTTCCTGATTACTGACGACATTCTCCATAATTATTTCACCAACAACTTAAAGAGCCATGCGAGCAGGCTGTCGATACCGAGGATAACAAGCAGGAAAAAGAGCACGACCACGAGGACGATACCCGTCTCCGCCATTACCTTTGCGAACGTAGGCCAACTGACTTTCTTCAACTCGGAGATGATCTCCTTGATGCCTTTCCACATTCTCTTGAAGATATTGGGCTTCTTGGAATCTGTTTTCACAGCACCTTTCATAATCGTCCCCCTTATTATTTGCTTTCTCTGTGAAGGGTATGTTTCTTGCAGAACTTACAATATTTCATAAGCTCGATCCTATCGGGAGTGTTCTTCTTATTCTTGTAATCATTGTAATTACGTTGCTTACACTCCGTGCATGCAAGAGTGATCTTCATGCGATTCTCTTTCTTCGCTGCCATACCTTTGAGCCTCCAAAAAAATTACACCCGCTTACCGAGGATGCTTATATAGTGTAACACACCGAAAATGGCGTGTCAATATTTTTTATCCTGTTATTTTCCAATATTTTTATAAAATATTATAGGCTTTATTTGCCGTAGGAATATACGTGCGCGCACGCTTTCATTATTATCTTCTCGATATCCTCATTCGAGCGGAAACTCTCGTCGATGATCGCCACGTACCATTTATACGTGGAGGACTTCGGGAAGGGAGAAACGTCCGCTTTCGGGTGGAGTTTCTTGATCTCCTCGAACTCTGCCTCCGAGACGCGGAAGATCATCTTCGCCACGCCGCCCTTTTCATACGCCATAAAGAAGGTCTTGTCCTCCACTTTGCAGGTGGAAGGCGCAGTCTCGCTCTCGGTCTCCTGCACCGTGACGGGATAAGTCCCCGCGAGGCTCGCGGCAAATGCTGCCATCTCCTTCTTGCCGTAAAGGGAGAACGCCGCCGCGCCCGAGGCGTCGGAAGCCACGATGAAATCCCTGTCGAGGAGATCTTTATTCCGCAAGATGTCTTCATTCATCTTCGCTTCTTCTTTATTCACGTATTCGACGTTGACCTCGCCCGAGGCGTCGTAATTCTCGTTATAGACGTATTTATAAGACATGCGGATCGCCGCCGCCACGACCGCCGCGTTCTTCACCTCGGACGTCAAGATCCATTTATACCAATCCCCGCCCTTCGGATACGCCGCTTTTGTGAAAAGCTTATATTGTTTTTTGAGGTCCGCCGCGGTCTTTTTATGCAAGCGAAGCACGAGCTTCACCGTCCCTTTGCGCTCATACACGAGCATAAACGTGCAAATGCCCACGCGACAGCTGTCCGGAAGGTCTTCGCCGCCTCTCGCATAGACATTCGCGGGGATAACTTCGTCCAATCCGTTCGCAAAAGCGAGGATCTCGTCCTTCGTCAAGGCATCGATCGTGCTCTTGCGCGGAAGGGTCATCGCCTCGCCTCTCTCTCGCATAAGGCGCATCTGCTCATTCGCTTCGCGGGCGCTTCTCTCCGCTTCGCGCGCATTTTTCTCCGCCTCCAAGCGCATGGCTTCCGCCTCTTTCTTGGTGGCTTCCATCGCTTCGAGCCGCGCCAAGGTCTCATGCAACGTGGCGGAGCCCGCCTCCTTCTCCGCGACAAGCGCCTGCTTCTCTTTATCCGCTTGGGCAAGAGCGAGGTCTTTCTCCTTTTGAAGCTCTTGGCGCATCTCTTTCATCGCGCGCTCCGAAGCTTTCTTCTGCCCGCGTCCCTTTCTGACGCCCGAGGCATACATCGAAAGCGCGCCGATCATAAATCCCAAGGCGAGCGCAATGACGAGGACGACTGCGATGGCGATCATCTGCTTCCCGCTGAATCCTCCGACGATGTCTTTCATCGTATCCGCAAAAGCGGCGTAACTATTTCCCATATTTCCCTCCTATCGCCCGACGATCCGCTTTCTTCTTCGACCTGACAAAGAGAAGCGTGACGACGACGAGCGCGATGACGACTGCCGCCGCGATAAAGAGAAGGAACCAATCCGAAAGGACCACCTTCGCGGTGAGAGGCTCTTTCGGCCGATAGGTGTCCAGTTCGATCGACGTGATCGCGCCGAGCTCCCCTTCCGCGGCATTCCGCACTTGCAGTATATATTCTCCGTCCCGTGGCACGTCGGCGAGCACAGACTCAGCGGACCATTCCGTGAGCGCCTCACCTTCGCGGGTAAGCAACCTGTATTCCGCCGCGACGTCCACGCTGACCGTGAGCGTCGTCATCGCTCGATCATAGACGACGGAGATGCGGCTCTCCTCGATCGCAGCGCATAAAGTCTTCACGGTGAGAGAGACCGTCTCTCCCGTCACGCCCCCCGCTTTCGCGCGAAAAGAGACGACGTGCTCCGCGTCGGGCGTAAGCCCTTCCGCCGTCAAGCCCTCTTGCCAAGCGCCCGAACCCACTTTATGCTCGACGACATAAGGGACGGCGTCCTCAATCTCCCTCGCCGTAAAGACCGCTCGGCTGTCCGTAACGGACGAGATTTGAACGGTAAGCTCGGGGAAACGGACGCCGAGAGAGGCGATGTCGCTCCATTCTCCGTCCTCTTCGTAATGCGCGGAGTCGGAGACCCGTGCTCTCGCATAATACACCTGTCCGTACGTTTGATTCGTGAAGCGCGCCTCGCCCGTCTGCGTAGTGAGGCTCTGCGGGGAGGAGAAAGTCTCCGTCTCCGCAAGCTCCACGCGAAGCGTATTGCGCTCTGCGCCCGTCACGAAGATCGTGCGATCCTCCTGTCTGACGGTAATGGTGGGTTTTTGCGGACGAAGCCCTTTCACCACGGTCAGGACTGCCGTCTCTTCCCCCGTCTTCGTCTGATACAAAAACAACTTCCTGACGTCGTAATAATCTGTGGAAATGCTGAACGTGATGGGATACGTCCCGAGCGCCGCAGTCGCCGACGCACCCGTCGAAGCGACATTGTTCGAGCCGAGGGGGATGTCATTGGACGCGCGATGATAATCCGTCGTCCGATCCGCCTGTCCCGTCGCCGCATCATAACGATAGATGGCCGCAAGCGAGAGTTTCTCCATGAAAAGGAAAGTCTCTCCGTACGCTTTCTCCGCCGTCGTCACGTTAAAGACGACAAGCACGGGGCATTTCACGATGGTGAGCTCGTACGCGCCATCCGTTGCCGCCGCGTAAAGATCGCTCGCCAAGGTGGATCTGATCTCATATTCGCCCGGCGTCTCGGGAAGCCCGCTTATATAAGCGGAAGTCCCTTTCGGGCGGTATTCGTAACGAATGGTCTCCTCGAGAGTCGTCACCGTTTCCCCCACGGTCAAGACCGCGCTGCAAACGGTGAAAGCATCCCGATAATAGACGCTTGTCAGGTCGTCCGCCGCCTTGAAAGAGACGCCGTCCGTCCTTTTCACGATGCGAACCCGCGCCGCGGCACAATCAAGACGCACATTCGGATCCTCTTTGGAGACGACCTCCGCCGCCGCATACGGAACAAGCGCGCCGACGGTCGCTTCCGCCGTCCTGGCTTCGAGGCGGAAAGTATAGCCGTCTTTCTCTGCGTCCTTTGCGAAAGCGGGATATTTATATTGGCAAACGCTCTCCTCCGAATACGTCAAAACGAGAGGGGTCACGACGAGGGAAAAGCCCGCATCCAAGGTGATGCCGCTCTCGTCCGCGAGGGTGAGAGGATACGTCCCGCAAGGGATCGCCTCCCCTTCCGCGCGCTCGATCGTACAACGCAAAGTGACGTAGACGGAGGGATAAATTTCCACGTCCTCGAAGACCAGCTCGCCCTCATAGAGAAGGACGAAGGGGGAATGATATACAAAAGTGAAATCCTCAACGTCGAGATAGACGTAACGGCTGTCTCCCTCGTGGGCGGCAAGGGTCTCCGCGCTTTGCGTGAGAATGACTTCGCCCGCGACGGCTCGCGCTTTCGGCGTCCCCGACACCGTCACTTCGTAATTGCTTTTCTTCGGCGAAGTCCCGCCCGAAACGACGAAATCATCTAATTTCAAAGGATAAAACTCTCCGATGGAAAGGGTCTGCGGGAGAGCATCCCCCGCCAAGACGAAAGAACAAGTCACGGTCTCGCCGTTCGCGCCGTGCTCGCCTTTTGCGTCTTCGGGCGCAAGCTCGATGATTTTATTCGGCTCGTTAAAAGGAATGGTGGGGTCTGCCGAGAAAGCGGCGGTAAGCGCCTTAGGGAAGACGGCGATTTTCGCCGTTTCCGTCGTCCCCGCCTTCCGGGGGATCACGGTGTAGTATGCCGTAACGTCGGTATTTTCGCCCTTGATCACGGAAGCTGCCGTGAGGGAATAACCTTCTTCCCGCGCGTCTGCGGCGGGAGAAAAACCCTCCGACGCAAAGGTCACGGTGAGCTTATCGCTGCTCGTCCCGATCTCGACAGCGAGAGGATCCTCCGTAAGATCCACGCCGTATTCTTTGCGGAGATCCTCCGCCGCAAGCGGCACATTGAGAGTGGCGCCCGAGATGCTGAAAAACACCTTCCCAAGGAAGCCGACGCTTGACGGCGTAATTTCATTGCCCGCGCTGTCGCATTCCACGATGACGACGCTGGCGGAGACTTGATATGGCGTTTCGGAGGGCGTATACGAGACGTTCCCGCTCCCGTCCAAAAGGAAGATATCCTCTCCGAACTCGCCCTTGATAACATAATGCTTTACGATGAAAGACACGCCGTCTTTCGAACGCACGGGCTCCGTCGGAGGTTTCTCACCGAAAGTGAGATTCACCGCGATCTCATTTACGTTTACAACGGTATCCGCACGTGCCGTGCGGGGCAAAGTCACAAAAAAAAGGAGGACGGCAAACGCCATCGCCATCACGAGTATCGTACATCTTCTCAAAAACGACTTGCTCATGTTCTTTCTCCCGTGCAGATAGTATAGCATATTTGCCCTGCAAAAGCAATATGTATTATTAACGCGCGCATAAGGAGGCATTTCAATGGACGCAGAAAAAAAAGAGGGCGCCATCCCCGAAGAAGAGACCGACTTCTCCTATCTGGCAAAACTGTCCCAAGCATATAAAGAGGCGCAGGAAGAGAGGCGCAAGACGAGATTTCCCGAGGAAAAGCGGACTTATCTTTACGCAATGCAGGCGGAACTCATCGAGATCGGGCGATTCCTTTTGCATTATTTCGAGCGGGCGGAAAAGAAAGAGCTCGCGACGATGCTCCTCGAAAGCGCGGAACAAGTCTTCCACGCGATCCGCGAAGAGGGGGATAAGGATGAGTCCTTCCGAATCGAAGAAGCAAATGACGCGCTTCTCACCCGCGCCGTTCTCCTCGCAAACCGCAGCCTCCGACTCATCGGGGCGGGACAATGCGATCTCTTTCGCAGGATATCGGCAGAAATATCCGCGTTATACGCCTTGGCAGCTATCGCTTGAAGACCCCTTCCGTGAGGGCAAGAAGCGCCGCTCCCACCGCAAAATCTTCCTTCTCCGCCGACAACCTTTCGAGGGGAGCGCGGCTCTCCGAACGGACGCGATCGAAAAAGCCCTCCGTGAGATAATCCCCGTAAAGAAAGAGGCGGCGCGGCGCAAGAAAAGAATAAGTTTCCTCCGCAAGAGAGGCGATCGAGCGGGCAAGCGAACGCGCGTACTCGCCGAGCTCCATACTTTCGCGCAGGCGATCCCCCTCCACGGCATACACCCCTCGATAACGAGCTGTGCGCAGGCGCTCTTCCACCGTCGAGAGGGAGAGTATCCTCTCATAGGCATTACCTCCTCTCGTCGTGGCGACGGGACAGCGCAGCACGCCCGGCTCCGTCACACGACAGGTCTCGGCAAGATAAGCGCATTTGATACGGTTTCCGATCCCGAGGACGACAAGAGGAGACTCCCCCGTTTCCCATAAAGAACGATACGCAAGCGCCGCAACGTTTCCCGTCGGGAAGCACAGCGCGTCGTATTTCTTCGCAAGGCTCGCCGCAAGCTCCGTCGTCTCCAAGCTATTTACCGCAAGGGCGATCGCCACGGGCGGGGGCGCGGACTTTTCCAAGCCTCGCAAAATTTCCTCGACATATCTCAGAGGCGAACACGCAGGGTCGGAGACATAGGTCTCACGAGAAGCGATTCTTTCGCCCGAGAGGGTAAGCGCCGAAGCTATAAGCGTGCGCGCCTTATAAGAAACGCCGTAAACTGCCTTGTCCCCTGCGATATTGATAGCGGAATGCGGCTTACCTCCATTTGCGGATTTCTTGGTTTCAAGGGTAAGAAGCCCTCTTTTGCGGAGATCCTCCACGGCGGAAAGTACCGTGCTCATACTGAGCCCCGTCTCCTTTTTGATATCGAGCTTTGTCATGTCTCTGCCTTGCGAAACGGCGAAAAGCACCCGACCGACCTTTGGCTCGATCCGCCCGAGAAACGACCGCTTGGCATCTTTCATTCTTTCAGTATAGTCGGATCATCAAAGCGACATTTGACCGATTCGCAAGAATAATACGGTAAAATATCAAAAAAAGGATCACCAACGTGATCCCTCTTGGCCTCCGTGAGAAGACTTGAACTTCCGGCCTCATGCTCCCACACCTCACCCCACTTGATTCTTCAATCAAGCGGGGACCCCGACACGCGCGCAAAACGCGCATGCTTCGGGACAAAAAAAGGATCACCAACGTGATCCCTCTGGTCGGAGTGAGAAGACTTGAACTTCCGGCCTCATGGTCCCACACCTCACCCCACTTGATTCTTCAATCAAGCGGGGACCCCGACACGCGCGCAAAACGCGCATGCTTCGGGACAAAAAAAGGATCACCAACGTGATCCCTCTGGTCGGAGTGAGAAGACTTGAACTTCCGGCCTCATGGTCCCGAACCATGCGCGCTACCAACTGCGCTACACCCCGATATATTTATGATGTAAATTTTTATTTGCGGCTCCTCGTACTTTGCGTTGGGAGCGCGCAGCGCATATGACCGAAGGGAACACGCCGCACATTGCCCGATGAGCTTTCGCTCTATGCATTTTCAGGCATTAAATCGAGGAATTGTGCTATGGCGTACCAACTGCGCTACACCCCGATATTATTATTTTTGAAATCTATGCATTCCGACTAACGCACTTCGCCTTTGTTGGGAGCGCGCGGCGCGCATATGACCGATTTGTTTTCTCGCATTGCCTCGGTCAGCCGCTGAAAACAGCAAAAATCAATTGCTGTTTTCTTAACGCTCTCGTTCGAATCCCTTCGTTAAGAGCAATGGTTGACTTTTTGGCGGAGAAGGAGGGATTCGGTCTTGCAACACTCGAAGAGCGCGTGCGATCCCTTTTTCTCTTCTCGCGTTGCCTCGGTCAGCCGCTGAAAACAGCAAAAATCAATTGCTGTTTTCTTAACGCTCTCGTTCGAATCCCTTCGTTAAGAACAATGGTTGACTTTTTGGCGGAGAAGGAGGGATTCGAACCCTCGCTACGCTTCACACGTACTACTCCCTTAGCAGGGGAGCCCCTTGAGCCTCTTGGGTACTTCTCCATGGCAATTGCGGAAATGCTTTATAATAGTATCACAGAATGGCGGTCTTGTAAAGCATTTTTTGGAATTGCTTGATCTCTTTTTGCCGTCGATTCACGATCATTCTTTCAAAGAACAACGGCGGCAGGGGTATAGAAAGTCCGAGCGCTGTCGACCGCTCCCGTAAAGCGCTCGGTGCAGTTGACGTCGTTAAAATAATTCATCCCTTCGCTGACCTCATTATACTCATATCCGACGAGCCAATAATTGACGAAAGTGTACTTGACCTTTCCCTCGTAACAGACATGAACGGTGATGGGAAAATAATGATATACGTCGTAATCGGTGATGGTGACGACGAGATCTCTCGTAACGGGAGTCTCATAATCCGTGCAATCCCTGATGTAATACTGCGTGCTACCGCCCAAAGCCATCGCTGAATACATCGAGATCATCTCGCCCTCGTACATCAGGAGGGTGCCGATATCGCTCCCGCCGATCTTGAAGGTGACCTTATGGAAGAGCGGATCCTCCTTGAAAGCATAGAAATGTCCCGTGTCATCTTCCTCACGGATCACGAGCGGTGCGTCATCCGCGAAGAGCGCTTCGCTCTTGCCTACGTCACGATAATAGATATACTCTTTATCCGCTGTTGACCACAGTTGTCCTCTGAAAAAGGTCCTCTGCCCACTGATGTTCGTATATTCCATCCCGTTGATGTAATAATGGATCGTGACGAAGACGGGCACTCTGTTATAATAATCCCTGCGATAGACCACGAGGTCCCCTTCCATCTTGATGCCGGTATTCGGATCGATCTCCTGCTTGAACTCTTTGTCGTAGAAGACCATATACTCACACCAATCGAATTTGACCTCCGAACCGTATGCCACGGTATCGGACAGATACGGCACCTCGTTTCCTTCCTGATCTATGTCGATGATCGAGTATCTCACAAATGTGGGCGTCCCTTCTCCGCCCTCGTCCTCGCCGCCGTAGGCTCCGTCTCCATCGCCGTCACCGTCTCCGCCGATGTCGCCGTTCCCGCCGATCGGATCATCGTCTGACTTGTCCTTGCCGCCATTCGTACCGTTCCCCTGCTGACCGCTGCCGTCGACGTAGGAGCCGTTCTTGTCGATCGTATTGCCGCCGTTCCCCTGTTGACCCTCGTCGCCTGCGAGGGAGGAGACGAGCTCCGAGACGGAACCCGCCGTAAAGTACAATACGTAGACGGTGACCTCCGCTGTCTTGCCGTCGTGATCGAGAATGACCAAGACGTCCTTGCCGTCCTTAGTCGTGTAGACGACGGGGGCGTCCGGGAATGCCGACCAACCCTCAAAGGAGGCGAGGTAGTCCGATTCGACCCGATCGAGGTACTCCCGAAGCGAGACGTCCGTCGGGATCTCGGTCAACTCCAACTTGTAGGAAGCGCTCCCCTCCGCGATCACCTTGTCCGAGAGAGCGGACGCCGTGACCATTCCGTCCGAAATGCGCTCGATCATAGAGGCGATCTCCGAGGCGGAGGCGTAGGTGACCTTCTCGTTTAGCTTGGCGGAGGCGGTGAAATTATACGCACCGTCGATCGTCAGTCCGACTTCGCTGTCATCGTCCATTTTCAACTTGTCACAACCGACCGCACCAAACAGCAGCGCGATCGCCAAAACGATAACCGTGATCAAACATAACTTCTTCATCATTGGACCTCCTTTCGGCTGTTAAGAATATACTATCACATTTTGTTAAAAATGTAAATCATAAACAAAAATCGTCTTCGCCGAAGACGGCAAAGACGATATTCGTAAGGAGCCAAGGCTCGCGCGGGAGACTATTTGATTTTTCTTCTGGGATACGCTGTCGGCGTGGAAAATGCTTTGTCGATGACGATAATGGTCCTGCCTAGCCCTTCGAAATCACAGCGCTCCTTTAAAGTGACCATTCCGCCGAGGGTCTTGATGGCGCTTTCCGCCTCTTTGAGCTCGGCGTCCACGTCGCCGCTTTTATAAAGTACGGCGCGACCGCCCACTTTCACGAGAGGCAAGAGATACTGCACGAGCAATTTCGTATTCGCGACGGCACGAGCCGTCGCCACGTCGAAGCTCTCGCGCATCTCGGTGTAGGCAGCGTCTTCCGCCCGCATATGGAGGGCTCTCCCCTCTATATCCAACACGGCAAGGGTGTCCAAAAGAAAATTTACCCTCTTTTGCAAAGAATCGAGCATCGTGATATCGAGATCATTCCTGACGATCTTCAAAGGGATCGCGGGAAAGCCCGCGCCGCTACCTACGTCCACGACGGAGGCGCCCATCGGGAAATACTTCGCGCCCGAGAGGCTGTCCGCAAAATGCTTGACGTCCACGTCCTTGCGCTGGGTGACGGCGGTGAGATTAAATTTCTCATTCCAAGAGACGAGATTTTGATAATAAAGATCGAAAAGGGTCTCCTCCCTTTCCGTGATCGTGATATCTATTTTCTCCAAAACGTCTTTCAGCATATGTACCTACTTGTAGAATATTCTACTTATTCCCTTTAATTAAATACGTGATAAGCACGGCGACGTCCGCGGGGCTTACGCCGCTGATGCGAGACGCCTGACCGAGGGTCATCGGACGGATCTTATCGAGCTTTTGCCGCGCTTCGAGACGGAGATTCTCCATCGCAAGATAATTCATATCCGCGGGGAGGGCCCTCTCCTCCATTCGGCGCGCTTCGGCGCGGAACGCCTGCTCTTTCAAAAGATACCCGCCGTATTTCACGTCCACCGCCGCTTCCTCCGCGAGATCCTTGTCCCGAAGGGCTTCCGGCAAGAACGGAAGAACGTCTTTCGCCGTGATGAAAGGCCTTTTCAGCATCTCGCCGACCGTCATCCCCACCGTCGCTTCCTCGCCTTTCTCCCGAAAGAGCGCCGCGACCTTTTTCAAAGGAACGCTTGTCTCGAACGCCACCGTAATGGCGTCTTTTTTCTCATTTCTGGCGAGATAGCTCCGCCAGCGCCTGTCATCCACGAGCCCGAGCTCCCGTCCGAGCGGAGTCAAACGACGGTCCGCATTATCCTGACGAAGGGAAAGCCGATATTCCGCGCGCGCGGTCATCATCCGATACGGCTCATTCGTGCCTTTGGTCACAAGGTCGTCGATGAGCACGCCGATATACGCCTGATCCCTGCGAAGCACGAAGGGAGGCTCGCCGTGAAGCTTGCGCGAAGCATTGATGCCCGCCATGATCCCCGGCGCCGCCGCCTCTTCGTAGCCGCTGCTTCCATTGAACTGACCCGCGGAAAATAGCCCCGAGATCGCTTTCACTTCAAGGGCGGGCGAAAGGGCGAGCGGATCGATGCAATCATACTCGATGGCATAAGCATAGCGCGCGAAACGCACGTTTTCCAAGCCTTTCACCGTGCGATACATCGCTTCTTGCACGTCCTTCGGGAGGCTGCTGCTCATCCCCTGCACGTACATCAGTTCGCCGTCTTTCACTTCGGGTTCGATGAAGATCTGATGGCGCTCCTTATCCGCGAAACGCATCACTTTATCCTCGATGGAGGGGCAATATCTCGGTCCTACGCCGTGGATCGTGCCGTTATAAAGCGGCGCGCGGTCGATATTCTCCCGAATGATCCGATGGGTCTCCGCATTCGTATAGGTCAGATAACATGGCTCCTGTTTCAGGAGTTTGTCCTCGGTGAGGAAAGAAAAACAATTGATATCATAATCCCCGTCTTCCCGCTCCATCACGCTGTAATCTATACTGTCCGCATACACACGCGCGGGCGTCCCCGTCTTGAAACGACGAAGAGGAAGCCCTTTTTCAAGGAGCGCCGAAGAAAGTTTGGCGCTATTTGCAAAACCGTAAGGGCCCGCATCCCGGATCTCCTCCCCCGTAATGGTGCGGGAAGAAAGATATACCCCCGTGCAAAGCACGACTGCGCGCGCCTCATATTTTTCGCCGTCCACGACGACGCCTTTCACGGCGCCCTTTTCCACGAGAAGATCTTCGCACTCCCCTTCAAGAAGGGTGAGACGCTCTTGCGAAAGAAGAGTGCGGAGCATATTCTCGTGATAGACCTCTTTATCCGTCTGTCCGCGAAGACTCTGCACCGCCGCGCCTTTATTCTTATTCAACATCTTGATCTGCAAAAGAGATGCGTCCGCATTCAGCCCCATTTGTCCGCCGAGCGCGTCCACTTCGCGCACGAGGTGCCCTTTGCCTGTGCCGCCGACATTCGGATTACACGCCATATGAGAAACAGAACGCTTGTCCAGCGTCACGATAAGGGTCTCATTCCCGAGTCTTGCGAGCGCGAGAGCCGCCTCCACACCGGCGTGCCCCGCCCCGACCACGATCGCATCGTACTTCATTTTCCCACGCAAAAACGACTGAAAACGTCGTTGATAATGCTTTCCGTCGCGTTGCCGCCGCCGATCTCATAGAGCGCATTGATACTCTCGCGGAAATCCACGAGCACACATTCGCTCGCCGCGCTTCCGCAAGAAGAAAGCGCCTCGTCCAAACTCTTCAAAGCGCGCCTGAGACAGTCCGCGTGACGCTCCTCCGTGAGAGAGTCCGCCGCCCGTTTCTCACCGAGAGTGGCGCGCACGATCTCATCGAGAAGGACTTCCACGCCCTCGCCCGTTTTCGCGCTGACATTCACGCCCGACGACGCGTTTCCGTAGACGTCTATCTTGTTATTCACCAAAATGACGCGCTTGGAGAAGCCGCGGATCTCGGAATACTCCGTCTCGTCGAGATCCCCATTCGACTCCATCACGTACAAAACGATATCGGCGCCGCGCGCCGCCTGCAAGGAGCGCTCGATGCCGATATTCTCCACGAGATCCCGCGTCGTGCGCAGTCCCGCCGTGTCTTGAAAATTGATCTTCACGCCCTTATGCACCATGCTCTGCTCGATGACGTCGCGCGTCGTGCCGTGCACGTCGGTGACGATGGCGCGGGAAAAGCCGAGCACGCTATTCAGGAGCGATGACTTGCCCACATTGGTCTTGCCGACGATGGCGACGGTGATGCCGTTCTTGATGAGCTTGCCCGTTCGGAAGGAAGAGAGAAGCGCTTGCATCTTCTCCCGCACGATCTCGGCGCGACGAATGGCGTCGTCCGTCTCTTCCGCCATCTCTTCGGGATAATCCAAAGAGGCTTCGAGGGTGGAAAGCACCTTGGTCAGCTCGGAGATCAGCTCGTCGATCCTCGCATGGAAGCGCCCGCTCATCAGAGAATACGCTTCGCGAAGCTCCGCCTCGCTCTCCGCATTGATCATCTGTGCGACGCCTTCCGCCTCGTCCAGCGTGACTTTCCCATTGAAAAAAGCCCTGCGCGTGAATTCCCCCGGCGCAGCCATCTTCGCGCCCGCGCCGATCAAAGTTTCGAGCACGCGTTCCACGAGATAAGCCCCGCCGTGGAGCTGAAACTCGACGATATCCTCTCCCGTATATGACTTCGGAGCGCGGAAATACACCATCATGCATTTCTCGCGGATGCTTCCGCCCACGAAAGAGCCGAGGCGCAGTACGTTCGGCGTGACATCTTCCTCTTTTTCAACGCCCGAACAATGAAAAAATCGGAGCGCAATACTTAAAGATTGCTCTCCGGATAATCTCACGATGCCGATAGCGCCCGCACCGAGGGGGGTGGAGATAGCCGCAATGGTCTCCATATAAAATCAAAAACCTCTTCTCTTCACACCGTAGCTCTTGGTCTTGATGCCGTGCTTGCGGAAAGAGCTCTGCGTGCCGTACACCTTCTCGGGAGCCTTCGGCTCGATGGTCACGAAACGATTCGGCTCGACGCCCGTGCTGAACGTGACGACGTCGTCATTGTCCGCGAGGGTCTCATGCACGATCTTCCTCTCATGAGGATTCATCGGTTCGAGCTCCACTCTCGCACGGCTGCGGATCGCCTTCTCGGCGAGACGCTTCGCGAGATCGCGAAGGGTGTCTTCCCTTCTCACTCTGTAATTCTCCGCGTCCACCGTGACCTTCGTATAAGTCTCTTTGTCACGGTTCAAGGTGATCTGCGCGAGATATTGGATCGCGTCCAAGACCTCGCCCCTATGCCCGATGGCGTAATTGCTGTCCTCTCCGCTGATGATCACTTTATAGCCCGATGACGTGGGCTCGACGTCCAAAGAACAGTCGAGATCCATCCTGTCAAGCAGTCCGCATACATAGTCGAGGACGCCGTCCTCTTCCGTCCATTTGGTGGAGAGACGCACGATGGCGAGCTCTCCGTCTCCGCCTTCGCTGACGATCTCGACGTCGACTTGGCTCTCCTCCATGCCGAGTTGGAGAAGACCCTGACTCTTCGCTTCTTCCACGCTTTCCGCGCGTTTTTCTATGCTTATCATATTGCCTCCGACCGCTTTTCCCGTTTTATGAAAAGCGTGTTAAAAAAATTATCTCTTGAAAGTGGCGGAAAGTCTCTTGTCCTCCGCCTTCTCGTCCTGCTTCTTCGCGATCGCGTTGTAAGCGACGTTAAAGAGCACGGTGATCAAAGAATTCATTACCATATAAATACAGAATGCCGAGGAATAAAAGAGCGCGAAAACGCCCATCATGATCGGCATCATCCAATTCATCGCCTTCATCATGCCCTGTCCCGTCTTCGCGGGATTCCCGTTCTCGTCCGCCTGCGCAGGCATCTCGGGCTGATTCGCCTTCGTGATCTTCACGGAGAAGATGGAAAGCGCGATGGAGAGGATGGGGAGGATGAAATACCCGTTCCAATGCTTCATATCGAAAAACTTGGACTTATTATACGAATTCATCGCGGGCATCAAGATCGCGTCGTAACCATTGTCATATTTCGTGGCTTTGAGATTCAGCCCGCGCGTCTCCGCGGGGAGGGTGGCGCCGATCTGACCTAGCCCCTTACCGACGAACTTATCGAAAGTGGGCACGGGGTTCGCATAAGTGTCCGACATAAAGACATTCTTGATCCAGAGCCAGCCTTGCTTCTCGGAATTATAAGCCGACACCATTTTCTCATCCACTTCGTCGGAATTGATGTCTCTTACCTCGCCTTCGACGCTTTCCGCCGCAGCATACTCTTCGGCGGTCATATACGTCACCGTGCCGTCCGCGGCAGTGACCACCTTCATCTCAGAGACCGTCTCATAGGTCTGCGTCAGAGAATAAACGATGCGCTCATTTTCATAACGGACAGCGGCGTTAAAGCCGGAGAAGACGATAAAGAAGATCACGATGGTGATGAGCGCGGGAAGACATCCTCCCGTCATCGAATACCCATGCTTCTTATAAAGCTCCATCTGTTTCTGATTCAAAACGTCGGGCGCATTCGCATAGGTCTTTTTAAGCTTTTCGAGCTCGGGGGTCATGAGCTTCATCGCGCGATTATTCTTCATCATCGTGCGCTTCTGCCAGATGTCGAGCGGAGAGAGGAGCACTTTCAGCGCGATCGTGAAGACCACGACCGTCCAGCCGAAATTGCCGATCCCTTCATACATTTTATAGATGAGCTTCCCGATCCAATTCGTGAGCACGGGGCCGCTCGACGCAAAAAGTTGCATTAAAGTAACCATTTGGCTTTCCCTCTGTAATTCTCTTTCACGGGATCGAACCCGCCTCTCGCGAGAGGATTGCAACGCAGGATACGCAAAGCACCCTTCGCGATCCCTCTTATCGCGCCGTATTTCTCGATCGCCTGATAGGTATAAGACGAACAAGAAGGGGTGTAGATACATCGATGCGGCAGAGCGGGCGAGACGTTATTCTTATAAAACGAGATCATTGCGCGCGCTACTCTGCTCAATCGTCATTCCTCCGATCCTTTGAGCTTGCCCGCCTCCGCAAGGAGGGAGAGCAAGTCGCGGCGCAACTCGTCATACGTGCGTTCCGCACTCGCCGTGCGCGCCACCACTACGTAATTATAGCCTTTCTCCACGCGAGTAAACTCCCGTCTGAACGCCTCTTTCAGCCTGCGCTTCGTCCGATTCCGTACGACGCTTCCTCCGACTTTCTTGCCGACGGAGAAGCCTACTTTCGGCGTGGGATACTTACTCTTCAAAACATACAGAACCAAAAAACGATGGACGTAAGACTCGCCGTGTTTATACGCGTACTCGAAACTACGCGAACTCGTCAGGCGATACTTCTTCTGCATGCCTTATGCGCAGAGCTGCTTTCTGCCTCTGGCGCGCCTTCTGGCGAGCACGTTCCTGCCGCCCTTCGTCGCCATTCTCGCACGGAAACCATGCACTTTGCTTCTATGTCTCTTTTTCGGTTGATAGGTTCTTTTCATTTTTATGTCCTCACTTACAATTAATTATCGTTTACAAAAAATACCTTAACTGAATAGGCTGTCTTATTATACCCGCACGGGAAAAGGGCTGTCAAGCATTTTACTAAACAGAAATTAAGAATATAAATGCGTATGCGAGGTCAATCTTCTTCGCGCAAAAAAGCGGGGATATAGTCCTTCGACGCCGCACTCTCTTCCTGCATATAGGCATTCTCGAAGCCGAGACGAAGGGCGTGCGCGAGGACCGCCTTATATTCGAGCGGCGTGACTTTGCGCCCGAGCTCGGGGAAAGAAGAAAGCGCGCCGCAGGGGGTGTATTGGCTCATCACGGAGAGATACGCCTCCTTGCCGAGAAGAGCATAGATCCTGTCCAAGACGGCGACGCTGTCCTTCGCCTGCCCCGGGAGCACGAGATGTCTGACCGCGACCCCCTTTTTGAGGACGCCGTCTTTCACCTCGTCCGTCACCTGCCGCCTCATTTCGAGGATCGCCTCCTCCGCGAAGGCGCGATAATGCGGAGCGGCGCTGTAACGAAGAGCGAGAGCGTCGTCAAAATACTTGTAATCGGGAAGATAGACGTCGATATACCCTTCGAGGGAGCGGATGGTCTCCGCCTTTTCGTAGCCGCCGCAATTATAGATGACGGGGAGGCTCGGACGATAAAGATCCAAGGCGGCTTTGATCGTGGGGACGAAGGGGGTGGGGGTGATGAGATCGATATTCTCCGCGCCTTCGTCTTCGAGCATGCGGAAAAGATCGGCGAGACGGGAGGGCGAGACACTTTCCCCGCGGACTTTATGCGAGATGGGGGCATTCTGACAGAAAACGCAGCGCAGATTACATCCCGAAAAGAAGACGGCGCCCGAGGCGCCGCACCCCGCAAGATAAGGCTCCTCCCAAAAATGCAGTTCCGCGCGGGCGACGACGGCATCCTCCGTCACGCCGCAAAAACCTGCTTTTTCCCTGCGGTCCACGCCGCACTCTCTCGGGCAAAGCTTGCAGATCATAGATATTTCAAAACGTCGGAAAAGGTGTCGAAGATATAATCGGGACGGACGTCGGAGGCTTCGAGCATGGCGCGCGTGGTCTCCCCCGTCAGAACGAGGATGCTCTTCATCCCGTTATTCACCGCGAACTTGATGTCGGTGTAGAGTCGGTCGCCGCACATCGCGATCTCCTCGGGAAGGAGCCCGTAACGCTCGATGATATAACGCGCCATCGTCTCATACGGCTTCCCGATGATAAGGTCGGGCGCGCGCCCCGTCACCGCCTCGATGAGCGCCATAAAGGAGCCGACGTCGGGCACGGGATGGGGATTTGCGGGGCAGACGAGATCGGGATGGGAGACGACATACTCCGCGCCGGAAAAGATCCCGTTGCAGGCGGCGGTGAGTTTCTCATAGGTAAGCTCGGTGTCGAAGCAGACGAGGACGACGTCGGCGCCCTCTTTGACGAGGGGGACTCCCGCCTCTTCGAATTCTTTGTAAACGACGGAATTTGCGAGCAAAAGCACCTTCTTTCCTTTGCGCTCTTCGAGCAGAAAACGGATGGTGGCGTCCAGGCTGGAATAGACGTCCTCTTCGGAGGCGGGATAGCCCATTTTCGCGAGCTTGCGAACGTACACGGCGGCGGTCTTGCTGCTGTTATTCGTGAGGAAAAGCACCTTCTTGCCCTTGCTTTTCAGGGCTTCGAGCGCTTCCATCGCCCCCGCGATCTTCTCATCGCCCACGTAGACCGTGCCGTCCATATCCATTAAAAACAATTTGATCTTCTCTATCCCGTTCATCTTTCGTCCTCATTCTTTCAAGCCGATAAAAGCAGCGGTTCCAAGAGACCCGTCAGCTTGATATGCTTGATTAAAGCATACCCCGAAATCTGCTCTCCCGTCAAGGATAATGCTTCAAGTAAGCGATCGGCGGTGAGGACGGGCGAGGCTTTCTCCTCCGGCGCACGGCGATAAGCGCGGCAGAGCTCCGGCAGAGGAAGCTTTGCGATCGCCTCTTTTACGTCCTCCCGATACTCCCCAGTCAAGCGCTGTCTCGAAAGATATTTCTCCGCATAAAACGAGAGGTCCTCTTTGAAATGCGCCGAAGCAGAGAGGCGATACTTCTCTTCGAGAAGAAAGGCGTTCATGACGCGATCGGGCGGGAGGCAATGTTCCAAGGGAAAGTCCGAAAGATAGGCTCGATAAAGAGAAAGCAAGGCGTACGCCGCGGGAAAAAGATGATCGACATAGGAGCCGCCCGCGCTCTTCGCCGCGAGGAAAGCAAGGGTGGCGGCACTCCGCAAAACGGGGCGATCCTCCGCCCGCTCCGCAAGACGCAAAACGGCTTCGACGATCCTTTCCGAAAGGGGCGAATCCCCCCGCCAAGAAGCGAAAGTTTCTCCGAATATCCTCTCCACGGAGGCGAGCGATCCCTCTCCGCGAAGCTCTGCTTCGTAAGCGCCGTCCAAGACCTCCGCGGCGTAAGAAAGGAGATGACCGAGCCCCGCCCTTATCTTCTTATCCGATGTGGCGAGACTGCGATCCGCAAGCACGACGCAATCCTCCGCCCGCAAGGAGACGAGCTGAAAAGGCGTCGAGAGAAAGACCTCTTCACGAAAGGCGGAAAGTGCGGAAAGATCCGTAGGAAAGAGGAAAGTGGGAAGATTTCGCAAGGTGGAAAATACCTTTGCTGCCTCGGTCTCTTCCGGCCCGCCGACCCCTGCCGCCGCGACGAAGCTCCCCTCGGGATATTTCCGATCCCTTTCGGGGACGTGTCCCATTACGAAGGCGGGATCCGCCTCCTGCCGCACCACGGAAAAACCCTCCGAAGCGAGGGCGGCGACGGCGTCCTCCCCCTCTCTGTCCTCTCGCGCGAAAAGCAGGATCTTCCCGCCTCTCGCTCTCTTTTTCACCTCTTTTGCCAAAGACTTAAATCCTTCTTCCGAACGCACGATCTCTCTTGCCATATCTCCGCTCCTTTTTCTCTATCCTACCGCGTTTTCGAGGTCAGATCACGCCGTAAAGGGACTTCTTATGACGCTTTTTAGAGCATTCTCCCGAAAGCCCGCCAAGGGACTCCCAAGGGACTTTTTCCTCTGCGGCGCGTTCTCCGTTATAAGTATTTAGCATTTTTAAGCATACAAAGGCGCGGAAATATGCTACAATCAAGATATGAAGAAAGCGATCGTCTTTATCCTCCTCCTCACCCTCCTTCTCACAGTCTCTTTCGGCTGCAAAAAGGCGAGGACGGAAGAAAGCTTCTATCTCTCCGCTTCCTCTTACAAGCTTCCCACCTCTTCCGAAAAGGCGGACTTGCACGGATACTCTTATCACGCGCTTTTGCAAAGAGGCTGCATCGCGGTCTCCGCTACGGAGGGCGAAGAGACGCTTTACGGCGTGATCGACGCCGGAGCGAACCGCCTCCTTTTCCCCGCTGTCTACGGCAAGGTGGAGATGGAAGGGGATTTCTTCATTCTCCCCCCCGCCGAATCCGCGGAGGAGACGATCTATCGCGTGGCATATCTCGACGGCACCTTCCTCACCGAGACGACCGCCGAACCCACCGTCCGGGACATCGGAGGCGGCTATGCCACCGTGACGACGGGCGCTTATATGCGTATTTTCCATAAATCGGGCAGTGAGATCCTCTCCGAAAATATCCTCGGCAACGGCTATGAATGCACCGCCTGCGAGAATTTTATTCTCGCACGTCACACGATAAACGGCGACTATCAGGTCTTCAATATCCTTACGGGCGAGAGCGTACTCTCTTTTTACCCCCCGAGCAACTGCATTATGAACGTTTACTACGCGGGCGGAAATGACTTCATCGCCGTCTACGACTATGACAGCACGGAAGAGGAAGAGCATTCCGTCGCCCTCCTTCTCTCGGAAGGAAACCTCGTCTATCTCCGTCAGACCATCACGCGGATGACGGTGGGCGTCCCCACCCCGCACGCTTTGCAATGCGAGGAATACGTCTTCTCTCTCAAAAACAAATATTCTTTCGGCATGACGGAGGAAGAGCGCGAAGCTTATTCCATAAAACCGGAGTACTTCACGTTGGGCTTTTACAGCCGCACGGCGGACGGCGCGGCGGACGGCACCGTCCTTTACGCCCTCACCGACAGAGACTTAAAGATCAAAGCGGAGCTTCCGAACGGGATCCGCCCCGACAACCCCGTCAAAGACGGCTATCTCATCTCGGGCAAACAAGCCTCCTCCGTCTATCTTCTCGACGAACATCTCAAAATCGTCTTCTCGCTGACCGACGCGAACTATCAGTCCGTATCCTATTCCGACGGAATGGTGGTCCTGGCGAAGATCGAGGACGGACGGGCAAAATACGGCGCTTTCTCGACGAAAGGGCAGCTCGCCATCGACTTCGACTATGCTTATCTCTCGAAATTTGCAGGCGGAAAAGCCGCCGCGGTCAAAGCGGGCAAGATCTACATCCTCGATAAAGAAGGACGCGAAACTTACGTCGCGGAAACGGAAGACGTCTCCGCATTCTACGTTTGGGAAGGCTTCTATGAAAGACCCGAATACGGGCGCATCGGACTCTCTTCTTATGACGGGACTTCTCTCGTCCCCGCGAATTACGCCACCCTCGAAGCGGTCACGCGATGCGGCGATGCGGTCTACGTGGCGATGCGCATGGAAAACGCAGTGGACGTCTATATCCTACGCTGAAAAAGGCGCTTTTTAGTCTTTTACGGTTAATTTATAAATTTCGTTCTTATTCACGCCGCGCTCCGCGGCGACTTTTTTTACGGCTTCTTTTTTCTCCATTCCCGCGGAGAGATAATAAGCAAGATGCTCTTCGGGAGTGAGCGCATTCAGAGGGCTCTCCTCTTTCGCGCCCTCCACAATGAGGACGTACTCCCCTCTCGGCTCCTCGGGCACTCCTTCTTGCAGACTGATGGTGAGGAAGCCTTCGTGGATCTTGGTGAGCTCCTTCACGAGATAAGCCTTTCTGTCCCCGAGCTCTTCCGAGAGGAAGGCGACGATCCGCTTGACGTCATGCGGCCCGACGTAAAAGACGAGAGGCAGGGGGGACGCCTTGAAGGGGGCGAGCTTCTTTTTCTTATCCACAGTCTTCTCGGGGAGGAAGCCGATGAAGACGAAGCCGCCGTCTAAGCCTACGAGCGCCGCCGCCGTGGTGACCGCCGTGGCGCCGGGCACGGTCTCCACCTTGATCCCCGCTTCATGCGCTTTGCGGACGAGCACCGCTCCGGGATCGCTGATGACGGGCATGCCCGCGTCCGAGACGAGCGCGATCTCCGCGCCCGCGAGGAGCTTCTCTATGAGCAGCTCGGAGCCTTCCCGCTCCTTCTGCTTATAATAACTGACGAGAGGCTTCCGGATGCCAAGCGCGGATAAAAGCACGCTCGTATGCTGCGTATCTTCGCAAGCGATGAGATCCGCTTTTTCCAAAGTTTCGATCGCCCTTTTTGTGATGTCGCCGAGATTTCCGATCGGCGTTCCAACGATATAGAGTGCCATATTTCTCCTTTACGAACGGTACAATGCCGCCACTTCTTTGCTCATGCCGTTTTCTTCGCCCGTGGTGACGAGCGTCACCTTTTCCGTCTTTCCTTCCTTAGCTCCTATGATGCATTCCGCGATAAAACGCGTCGGCGCTTTCTCGGAAGAAGCGGTGAGATAGGTTTTCTTACGCGGGAAGAGCCCCGCCGCGCGGAAAGCCGCGTCCGCTTCCTCTTCCCTCTCGCAGGGCAGAATGATATATCCCACCCCTTTTTCCTTCAAAAGATATCTTATCGCTTTCACTTCGTCCGCAAGACAGACCTTGATCTCGTGCCGCGCGATCGCCTGCTCTTCGTCTTGATTCACGCCGCCGCTCCCCGCTTTATAGTACGGAGGATTCAAGACCACTTTATCCGCATAAGCGGCGGGGAGATAGGCCTCGATCTCGCGAATATCCCCCTCTTGGATCTCCACGCGGTCTTGCAAAGCATTCGCGCGGACGCTCCTTTTCGCCATCTCCGCAAGACGGGGCTGGATCTCCAATCCGAGGACGCGAGCGCCTCTCTTGGCAGCGATGAGGAGGGACATCACGCCAGAGCCGCATCCGAGATCCACCACCCTTTCGCCCTTTTCCGCGGAGACGAGATTCGCGAGGATTACGCTGTCAGAATTGAAGCGATAGCCTTTCTTCTTCTGCAAGATGACGAGGCCGCGCGTTTCGAGATCCTCCACCGCCTCATCCTCGGACAAAAGGCGTTGCAAACGGATACGGGTCTTCGCTTTCACCAAGAGCGAGGTGTCCCGCATATGCGCATTCGCCTGTTTGATAAATTCTTTGGTCAGAGCGTGCATGCCGCCCGCTTCCGCCGCGCGCTGACGAATGCGAGAGGTGCAGGCGAGAAGGCTCGGCAGGACGAAAAGGACGAGGAGGGTGCTGATGACCGCACCGCGCATACACATCATCGTGATCTCGCGAATCACGGCGTTTGAAGAGATCAAGGTCACGCTCGCGCAAGCCGCCACGAGGATGCTCGCCGAGGTCAGGATGCTCATCGTGCAAGACGTGCCGCTCTCATAAGCGGCGAAGAGCGGGTCCTTCCCCGTCTTTCGCAAGGCGACATATCGATTGGTCACGAGGATGGCATAATCCACCGTCGCGCCGAGCTGGATCGCGCCGACCACGATATAAGCAAGGAAATTCAAGGACTGACCGAAAACGGTGCTCAGACTGAAATTGATCCACGTGCCGAGCTCGATCAAAAGGACGAGCAGGAAAGGATAAACGAGATTTCGGAAAGACAGGAGCAGCACGAGGAAAATGATCCCCACCGAGATCAAAGTGATCCATCTGAAATCACGCGGCGTGAGCTCGCGGAAGTCCGCGACCGCCTGCACGACGCCCGTCGAATAGACTTTCCCTCGGAAGGTATCCGCCGCGATCTTTTTCACCTTCTCCAAGATCGCCGTCGCTTCCAAGGACTCCACGCCGTTCTCGCGCGAAAGCGAGATCATATACATCGTATAGCCGCTCTTCGTGACATAGCCGCCCTGTCTGCCGAGCGCGACGGAATCCACGGAAAGAGTCCGATCCTCGGAAAGATTTACGACGAGGCGACCGTCCTCATCGAAGGCTTCGGGCGGGAGGAAGGCATAATATCCCGCCACGCCGGACACGCCGTCCAGCGCTTCCACCCGCTCCACGAAACTGACGTTTCGCATGGGATCCTTCTTGTCCACGGGGGCGGCGAGAAAGATCTGGTTACTCGTCTCGGATACATAAGAGACCAAGGTAGGATCGCCCGTGATCTCGGGCATAAAATTCAGATAAGAAAGAGGCAGAAAATACTGTCCGATGAAGGCGGGAAGCAAGAGCGCGGAGAAGAGGATGACGATGATGACGCGATGGCGCACGCTGAACTTCGCAAGCTTCTTGAAACGAATGTCCAGCACCTTCCTATGTCCCGTCTTGCTCATCGGCTTGCGAAGCAAGAGCAAGAGACAAGGCTGCAAAACGAGGACGGTGAGCATTGCGAGGAAGATTCCCTTGATGAGGACGCCGCCGAGATCCGCGCCGAGGGTGAAGCTCATCACAAAGAACGCCGCAAAACCTCCCATCGTCGTGAGCCCCGAAGCGAGCACCGTCTTGAAGGTGGCGCCGATCGCCGTGACCATCGCGCCTTCTTCGGGAATGCCGCGAACGCGCTCTTCCGAGAATATCTGCGTCAGGAAGATGGAATAATCCATCGCGAGCGCGAGTTGCAAAATGGACGCTGCGCAGAAAGTGATGATGCTGATCTCGGGGAAGAAGAAATTCGTCCCCATATTGATGACGATGGAGACTCCCATCGTGAGCATAAAGACGAGGGGCTCCAAATAATTCGCACTGACGAGGAAGAGGATAACGAGGACAAGAACGATCGCCACGGCGAGATACACGGGAAGCTCGGAGATGGCGTCGTCATACACCCTGCGGGACAAAGGCGCCGTGCCCCCCGCCACGTATTCGAGATCCCCGAGCGCCTCATTCACGGCGGCGAGCGCCGCGCCCGCCTCATCCGTGCTCGCGCCCACGTTCATGCTCACGATCAGAAGATAATTCCCGTCTTGATAAAAGAGGTCTTCCACCTTCTCTCGCGCTTCGGCGCCCCCTTCGAGCATAGAGAAAACGTCTGTCTGCCCGATCGCGATCTCGTCCAAACTCCCGAGCCAGAGGATATCCGTGACGTTTTCATTCTGCTTCGCCTGCTTTACGGCGTCTTTCAGCTTCTCATACGTCTCGGGGGACTCCCCTTTCACCGCATAGACGGCATTGCTCTCCAAGGCGAAATTTTCGGAGAAGAATTCGCTCCCGTCATAGGTGTCCGTCCCTTTGGGCAGATAGCTCATGATGTCGCTGTTGATATTCGTCAGCGTGATGCCGTAAGCGGACGCGCCGAGAAGCACCGCGATCACGATCACGATGACAAGGCGATGCTTCACGATGAAGCCGCCGATCTTTTCCATAATGCTTGAAAAACCTATCTTACGCATATTCATTCTCATTATAACACCGCCCGCTCTTCTTTACAATGCGAGGACGGGACACTTTTTCGATTTTTTTATGGAAATCACCGATTGAATTGCTTGCGGAAACGCAAGGGCGAGAGCCCCGTCCGCTGCCGAAACTGCCGAGAAAGATAATTCCCCTCTCCGAACCCCGTCCGCTCGGCGATCTCTTGCAAAGAGATGACGTTCTCGATGAGGAATTCTTTCACCTTCGAGATCCGATAATCGATGAGATAGCGCACGATGGAGACGCCGATATCCTTCTTGAAGACTTGGTCGCAATGCGCCACGGAATACGCCATCGCCCCCGCGATGCTCTTCAAAGTCATCGGTTGGCGATATTTTTCATGCACGTAAGCGAGGATCTTCTCGGTGAGAGGGCTGTACTGCCGCCGCGTGGCGTAAGAGCGCAGGACATTCAAGATGGAGGAGGTCATATCTTCCAAGGCAGCGTGCGCGTATTCATTATAACTATGCTCCAAGGCGTTGCAGGCATAGACGATCATTCGGATCTCTTCGAGCACGGCGTCTTCGAGGACGAGAGGCAGAGGGACGGGCTCTTCCGTGCGGAAATTATAGCTGACATAGGCAGTGTGTCCCGTCTTGCCGAGGCGCTCTCTTTTCGTCCCGGGGGGCATCAAAAGGACGCTTCCTTCCGAGACAGTGACGGGGCGATTATTCACGCGATATTCGAGCGCGCCTTCAAGGACGAGCGTGAGATCGTAATAAGGGATCACGGAAGGCGGGATGGGCTCCACGGACTTCTCCTTATGGAAACGATAATAATGGACTTGGATATTTGCCATAATAATGTGCTAAAAACCTCCGTTTTTACGAATAATTGCTATTGATTTTGTGCTTTTTTCGTATTATAATATTTGCAGAAAATTTTGTCAAGGAGATCTCTCTTTATGTTTCAAACGTCAAAAATCATCAAACGTCATCCTTTAAACCCCATTCTCACAGAGAAATCCGTCCCGTACGACGCCGATCTCATCTTCAATGCCGGCGTGCAAAAGATCGACGGCACGTACTACATGCTCTTC
>CAMOUZ010000006.1 GCA_946626795.1 uncultured Clostridia bacterium | reverse complement strand
TGCTGCCGCCCGAGATCGCGGACACGCCGCCCGTCTCGCCTTCCTGCATCATAACGACGACAATGATCGCGATCGAAAGGATCGCCATCAAGATGATGAGCACCGCATCTATAACAGTCCATGCGCCGGCCGTGATCGAGCCGAGAATCAAATCTGCCATGTGAAAAACACTCCTATTACGTTAATCGTTTCATTATTTTAGCATATAAAAAGAATAAATACAACTGTTTTACTTATAATTTTTCGCGTTCTTCACTCCTCCAATCGGCGATAAAGCCGCAGGGCGACCACCGTTCTGTCGTCTGCGACGGAGACGTAAGAAGCGTCTTGGAGTATATTCTCGGCGACCGTCCTCGGATGATAGGTTCGCCCACCTTCGAGCACGCGAATCACCCCGTCCGCCCCGATCGCGTCCGTGACGCCGTCCGTCATCAGAACGACGAGATCCCCCGAGGAGAGCTTCTTCCGCGAAATGCTCGGGCGCACCTCCCGAAGGATGCCGAGAGGGAGCGCGCTCCCTTCCACGATCTCATGCCCGCCCTTTCTCTTGATGACGGACTCGGGCGCGGAGAGCTTGATGAAATCCGCCTCCCCCGTCCTAAGATGGATCACGCACATATCCAAGGTCTGGAATGAGCCGTCGTTTCGGACGGTCAGGAGCCGATTGATCAAGGGAAGGAGCACCTTTTCGTCCACCCCCGTTTTATAGAAATTCTCCACAAGAGAGATCGCCGCGCCGGACCCTTCTCCCGCCGCTCTGCCGCTCCCCATCCCGTCCGAGAGGGCGACCATCACTTTGTCCGCGCCGAGCCGCGTGACGCTCTTTACGTCGCCGCAAGCGTCGCTTCCCTCTTTCAGCCCCACGGCTTCCCCCACGATGACGTCGTAATAAGGCGCCGTCTCGTAATTCACGGAGACCGTGCCTGCGCCGAGCATCCCGATGCTCTCCGTGAGAAGCGGGACGCCCATCGCCCTTGAAACCGCCTTGGCGGCATGGGGATCTTCCGCGTCCGATTCCGGCATCGTGACCGTCACGCCGAGATAATCTCCGTCCTCCGTCACCATCGCGTCATACGCCGTGATCCCTTCCGCGGCAAGCTCTCTGACGATGCGCCTTTCGCGACTGCCGTCGAATGTGACGACCCGCCTCGTTTCTTTTTTCATCGCGTCGAGGACCCCCGCGATCCCCTCCGCCTCGCTCGCCATCACGTTTCGCTCTTCCCGAAGGGCGTCCGCGCGACTTCTTTCTTCGTCAAAGCAGGCGATCTTATCATTCAACCCGTCGAGAAGCGCCTTGATCTTATGACAATTCGCATTGAGATAGGGGGAGACGTCCATGATGCTTGCTCTGCCGCTCTCGACCGCCCGCGCGACCGTGGGGAGGAAGAGCTCCGCCGTATTCCCGCCCGCCTGCTTCGCGCAGTCTCTTTTCCCCTTGCACCCCTCGCAAAGCTCCCTTGAAAGGGCGAAAGCGATGCGCGCCGTCCCCTCTTCGGCGTCCGACGGCGCGGAGAGAAACTGCAAGCTTCCCGCCATCTTGCGCAAAGCGTCACTCATGCAGCCGAGCTTCCCGCTGAGATCGAGACGGGTCTTATTCACCACGCTGCGAGCCGAGATATCCTCCCCTCGCCCGAAATGGACGATGAGCTTCCGATAAGTCTCATTCGGGAGGAGAGAGGCGAAGAGTCCGCCCGTGAAGAGCAGGATAAAATTATAAGGAGAGAAGAGATTTTTATAAAGGAAAAATGCACATATTTCCGAGAATAACACGCTAAACGCCGCAACGCGTCTCTTCTCTTTCAAGACCTCCGTCAGCAGGATGGAAAGAGCGACGGGGAGAAGCAAGATCCCCTCTCCGCCCGCCGTGATCGCGCCGAAGGCGAAGGCGAGAGAATACGCCGCGCCCTCCGCACCCAAGAAAGAGAGCAAGGGCACCGCCGCCGCCAAGAGAAGATAAAAAGGCGAGACGCCATATCCCGACACGCTATAAGCTCCCGCGCCGAGCGCGAAGACGCAGAGCATCGCCAAGACCTTCTCCACATTCGTAAAAAGGAAGATCCTCGCTCGTTTCGCGCCGAAGAGACGACAGGTGACGAGGGCGAAAAACGCGCCGAGCGCCACATTCACAAGGAAAGTATAAAGCGAGGCTCTCGGCAGAAAGAATATCGTAAATAATTGTCCGAAAAATGCGAGTAAAACGGCGTAAAAACCGTGATATTTTTTCCTGCGCAAACGCTGAATGAGCGCGCCGAGCCCCACCCCTGCGGCGGCAAAAAGCATCTGCAAGAAATAAGGGAGGGAAAAGGGCGAAAAACAGAGGTCTCGAAGCGCCGTCGCGCCGAGAAAGACGAAGGCGGGCAGAAGAAAGCGCCGCTCATACGAAACACAGGAGACGAAGACCGCGAGATAAAAGGGCGAGAGCCCGAAAGGAAGCGTGGCGGAAGAGAGGAGGAACGTAGCGATGAAGGAGACGGGGAGCGCGATCGCCCAATACTTATAGCCGTATTTCATAGAGGAATTGTATCTCGCCCCATCCCGCAAAGAACCTCCGATTTCGTCGAGATTTGCGCTTTTTATGCGAAAAGCGAAATTTCTCCCCTTCCCCTCTCCTCTCCGCCCGAAAGCGGTTGCTTTTACGCCGCGTATGCATTATACTTAATAAGACGGAGGATAGTATGGAAGTTCGTACGAGATTTGCCCCGAGTCCCACGGGGTTTATGCATATAGGAAATCTGCGCACCGCGCTTTACGCATATCTTTATGCGCGCGCAAACGGCGGTAAATTCATCATCCGCATCGAAGACACAGACCAAGGACGCTATGTGGAAGGCGCCGTGGACGTCATCTTCAACACCCTGAAACAAGCGGGCATCGACTATGACGAAGGTCCCGGTAAAGAGAAAGGCGGATACAGCTACGTCCAGAGCGAGCGCAAGGCGATCTATAAACAATACGCCGAAGAGCTCATTCGCCGCGGCGGCGCGTATTACTGCTTCTGCAAGGGGCGCGACATGACGGACGGCGGCACGGTGAAATACGACAAGCGCTGTCTGCGCCTCTCCAAAGAGGAGGTGGCGGAGCGTCTCGCAAGGGGCGAGAGCTACGTCGTCAGGCAGAATATCCCCGAAACGGACGGCGTCAGCAGCTATACCGACCTCGTATACGGCGAGATCAGCGTCGCTTACAAGGACATGGAGGACGCCGTACTCTTGAAGAGCGACGGCATGCCCACCTATAACTTCGCGAACGTCGTGGACGACCACCTTATGGGCATCACCCACGTGATCCGCGGCAACGAATATCTTTCCAGCACGCCGAAATATAACCTCATTTACGACGCTTTCGGCTGGGAACGTCCGCAATACATCCACCTGCCCCCCATTATGAAGGACAAGGAAAGGAAGCTCAGCAAGCGTTACGGCGACGCGAATTTCGACGACTTCGTCAAGAAAGGATACCTTCCGAAGGCGATCGTGAATTACATCGCCCTGCTCGGATGGAGCCCGAAGAACAATGACGAGATGCTCTCGATGGAAGATCTCATCCGTCTTTTCTCCGTGGACGGCGTGAATATCTCCCCCGCCATCTTCGACGAGGCGAAACTACGCTGGCTGAACGCAAGCTACATCAAGAATATGTCCGCGGAGGAATTTATCTGCGCGGCGCGCCCTTTCCTCGACAAGTCGAAAGTGAGCGGCAAATATGATTATAACCTTCTCGCGCCCCTCCTCATCCCGCGCGTAGAGGTCCTCTCCGAGATCCCTTCCCTCGTGGATTTCCTCGAAGAATTCGGCGAATACGATCTCTCCCTCTTCCGGCACCAAAAGATGAAGACGGACGAAACCGTCGCTTTGAAGGCTTTGGAATCCGCGCTTCCCGCCATCCAAGCGATGGAAGGCTGGGACATGACAGCGCTCCACGATCTCCTCGCCTCCACGGCGGAAAGCATCGGGCTCAAAAAGGGTCAGATGCTTTGGAGCTTCCGCATCGCGATCACGGGCCGCGCGTCCACCCCGGGCGGCGCCACGGAGATGGCGGCTCTTCTCGGAAAGGAAGAGACGCTCCGCCGCCTTGCTTATTCGATAGAGAAGCTGAAAAGCAACTTCGCGAATTGACGCCCGAGGGCGTCGTGAATAGAGGCTACGCCTCATGAATCAGGGCGTTTCGCCCCGTGAATTCTCGCATTTTTCCAAAAATGCTCCGTTACGAAAACGGCTCCTTCAAAACACATGAAGGAGCCGATCTTTTTTATTCATAATGCTGTTTTTCTCGAAAGCGAACCGTGGAAAATCGATTTTCCACAGCCGGCTCTCTTCTCATCCGAAGCGATAATACGTCCTCACGAGCGCGCCGCTTGCGTCCGTCGTCACGATGTAATAAAGATAGACATTCGCATCCGCATTCGACATATCGTTCACAAGCGTGCCGTTCATGCTGCCGAGAAGAAGCGTGCCGTTCTCGCTGTAATAATCGCGAAGCAGATCCTCTCCGACGGTCTTCTTGACTCCGTAAGCGTGCTTGCCGAGCGTAAAGACATCCGCCTTCGCGCCGATCAACGTCGGCTCGGACGCCCCCGCGCCGTAGCGATAAAGATTCCCGTTCTTCTCCAAGAGCACGGCATGATTCATCTCGCGCTCGAAAGAATATCCCTGCGCGGCGTAATCATAAACGAGCGTCATGGAATGATCGTAGATCGCGCCGTTCGCGAGATAATAGCTCTCGTTTGCCGCTTCCACCACCGCCAGATTTCCGAGCGCCTTCCCGCTGTCCGAGAGAAGGATGGGGCCTTCCGCGGTATTGACGAATACCTGTCCGTAAACGGTGCCGAAGAGATCGTTCGGGAGCTGTCCCTCGATGAGTTGATCCAATCTTCCTTTGCTATTCAGGCGGTTATCCATCGCAACGCGCATCGAGTCGTTCGCGCCGTTCATCAAAAGCTCGTCCTCGATGGGGCAGATCGTCGCGATATTCTTGATGCCGCCCGCGAGCTCGTATCCGAGATCCTTCGTCACGGCGGCGAAAGCCGTTATCCTGTAATTCACTTTCTTTTCGGTGGCTTTTCCCGTCTTTGCGTCCACGATATACGTCTTTTGGAGATATTTGCGTCCACCGGAAATATACGTGTATTCACTCGCTTCGTCCATCATGAGATAACGCACTTGGACCAAGATGTCGCCGCTCTCCATCACCCACATCGCGCAGGCATTGGTATTGCCCTTCGTATAATATCCGCTCACGAAATCCAGCTTGGCGTCATAGACGTATGCCGTGCCCGCCACAGGATCGAGCGCATAATAATAATCGTCCGTGAAGTCCGTGATATTCGCCGTGAAAGCGAAGATGCCTGCGTCGCGGATCCTCTTCAAGCCGAAGCCGTCCTTCTCCAATCTGTAATAATTATCCGCAAAGACGATGACGTCCGCCGTCGGATCGAGGATGGTCACCGCGGGGATCTCCGCCACAGAAGAAAGATACGCCGTGCGCTCCGCGCCCGAAGCGTCCGTATACGCGACAGCCTCTCCTTTCCCCGTATAAAGGGTGGTGGAGCAGACTTGCGTGGCGGGGTCCACGGACGTCCGCGTGTAATAGACATTATCGAGATGCCCTTGCACGTTGATAATATCGTGCGTCCCCTCCACGAGGGTCTCCCCCGTGACGAGATTATAAAGCGTATAGACGTCGTCTCCGTTCGCATCCACTTTGCCGGCAAGGAACAGCGTGCCGTTTGCGGTGCTGTCCTTTGTCATATTCAGCAGACTGCTTACGGCTTTTACATTGCTTTCGCCGAAGATGACAGGCTCTTCGCGCGTCACTTCGATCTTCGCCTTTTTGAAAGAGATCCCTTTCTCCGTTCCGCACGCCGCAAAGACCGTCGTCAAACAGATCATCGTCAAAATGATCGCTATGATTCCAAATACCTTTTTCATTTTTTCCTCCTTCCTTATCGGGAAACTGCGAAAACCATTTCCGCGCTTATATATCAGTATACCCATACGGCACAGTTTATGTCAATGACTCCGCGCGCACGCGCGCCGCATAAAAAAGGATACGCCCGCAAAGGGTGACGTAATTTGGGGAAAGTTTCAGCCGACAAGGGAAACAAGAGAACGGATCGCCGCTTTGTGACGTGAATAAAAACGAATTGCGAATGTATCCGCATGAATCGGCGATAAATCGCCGTGAATTGACGCCTCGAAAGGCGTCGTGAATAGCTGTTTTCGAGAACAATTGCATTATGGATAAATATAAAAGATCGGCTCCTTCATGTGTTTTGAAGGAGCCGTTTCCGTAACGGAGCATTTTTGGAAAAATGCGAGAATTCACGGCGCGGAACGCGCTGATTCATGAGGCGTAGCCTCTATTCACGACGCCCTCACGGGGCTGAGCCCCTTTTTACAGTTTCACCCGAATGGCGGGGACGATGCCGCTTGCCGTATAGTCCGCGGTATACCCCGACGAAACGTCACCCGAAGCTGTGACGCAATAAATATTATTATCGTCGGACGGATGCGGCGAACGCAACATCCAGCTTCCCATTCCGCTCGAATCCTTCCAAGTTCCTTGCGCTTTCGCGTAATCGGTGGAGGACTTTTTGCGCGAGTCGTCGTTGCTGTTATACGTCGTGTTGAAGCCGAAAGACAAATTCGTCGCCTCTTGCACGCTGAGTAGAAAGACTTTATCCGTCGTGGAGTCGGAAGCATAATAATTCGTGCCGCCGTTGATCCCGCTTGCATAATTGTCGGGGTTCGTGCTCCGCGCGGTGTTATTCACCGTCTTGCTCTCGATGACACTTCTCTCCGCTACGTCAAACGCCGCATTGAAGAAGACGTTATTCAACCAAGCACGGATATCGCTCTCGCCGTAATTATTCGCATAGACGGACTTTCCGTTTCGAGTCGTCGTCCCGCTATACGCAGAATAATAATAGTGTTGCGCGTCCATCGCGCTTTCGCAGAGCAGGAAGAGCTCTCCGCCCGACTCCGAAAGAACGCGCCATTTGATGGGCTCATACTTAAACCAATACACGTTATACGTCTGATATCCGTTATTCCTCTGATTGAGAGTGCCCGTGCCTACGCTCCTCGATGTCAAATCGGAACGGAAATCCGTGAAATACACGCCGCGATATCTCTTCCCTGCATACGTGAGATCAATATACCAAGCATAATTCGACGAGCTTAAAGAATTGTAATAATTATAACTCGTCCAATTCCGACTGTTCGAGGAGGTCGGGAGGGTGCCCGCCTGCGAAGTGAGGGCGTTCGCAAGACTGTCGTCCGTCACTTTCGTCTGCGGATAAGAGCCGAAATACATATAATTCCCGGTGCGATCATAGCTCACCAAAGGCTTTTTCGCGCCGCAGATCGTGCAAACGCCGTCTTGATAGGTATGATCCCCGATGGGGCCGATGGTGATATTTCCATTCACGTACCCCCAGGTCTTGCCCGCTTCGTGTTTCTCCGTATATAAATACGCATTGTCCGAATTCTGCAAGACGCTGTATCTGGCACAAAGGCTTGCCCAAGAATCTAGCGTCCCTTTATAGAAAATATGATCCGCGACGCCCAAGAGAGCTTGCATCTCCGTGCTGAGTCCGTAATTCGGCGCGATGAAATAGACGTCAGTCTCCCCTTCCGCCAGCAACCCGTTATAAACCACGAAGGCATTTCTGCCGTCCGGATCGAGAAGGGTGAGCTTCCGAAGGTCCGTCGAGACATTCGACGCATTCGCAAAGCGCACGTATCCGCGGTCATATCCTGCGCTCGCGGAAGAATCCTTGCTGTACGTAAAGGTGATGACGTCACCGACGGCGGCATTCGCTTTGACATATCTCTTATAATCCGTTTCGCCGGAGATCCTGTCGAGCTGGACGGAATTATAGCTTATGGTGAAATAATCGAAACTGCTTTCGGAGGAGACTCTGTACTCGAAGGCGAAGGCGCCCGCCTTATTGACCGTGATCGTGAAGGAAGAGGAGGAGCTGTCCGACGTCGCCGCCGTGGTGTAAATGACGCCGCCTTGCCCGTCCGTATAATTCTCCGTGCGGTAGCTGCCCGAGACGCTGTATTTCGACTCATATCGGAAAGCATTCGCGAAGCTCTCCGACGCATACGTCCCTTGCGGGATCGTAAGATCCACGAGAGCGTCACAGCCCGCAAAGGCATTCTCTCCGATCTTCGTGATCGTCTTCGGGAGGATGATGCTCCTGACGAAGGAAACGCCGTAGAAGGCATAAGGTCCGATTTCGGTCACGGGATATCCGTTATAATTATCCGGAATATAGATATCTTGATCCGAGCAATATCCGATCCCGATCACCGCATAGCTCGACCCGCGGCTCTCATAGAGGAGTCCCGTGGAGAGGCGCTGTCCGCAACGCGTACAGGTATTCCCGCTGAAATTATGTCCGTACGCCTCGACCACCTGCGTATCCACATAGCCGCAAGTATAACAGGTGCGCGTCTTCACGCCGTCTTCCGTACAGGTGGCGGTGGCGTCGCTCCAAGATCCGAAGCTATGCCCGAAGGCGTATTCCGTCACTTGCCGCTCGACGAAGACCAAGCCGCAGACCGAGCAATGCGAGCCCGCCGTATAGCCATTCTCCGTGCAAGTGGCATGCGTTTCGGGATCATCCACGGGCTTATGTCCCTCAATGGGTAGCGCTTGATAGGTATTATAATCGCAACGACTGCATGTGTCGTAAGGCGCCCAGCCCTCCTCCAAGCAATTCGGCTTCCCTTCGTGATGGATGAGATCATGACCCGGAGCGGGCGTGATCTCGTCATCCTCATAGCCGCAGACTTGGCAAGTGCGCGTGCGCTCGCTCTCTTCGAGACAAGTGACGGGGCGGATCACCGTCCAATCGCCGTAAGTGTGCCCGAGCGGGTCGATCTCCGCCTCTTCGCGAAGCTGACAGATCTTACAATGATGCTCCTGCGAGCCCTTCTCCACGCAGTTCGGCTCGGAAAGGACCGTCCAATCGCCGTAAATATGTTTTTTCGTGACTTCGAGATAATATCCGAACGTGGCTCCATTCAGCTCCACGCTGACATAGCACCAAAGCGGCTCCTCAAAAGAAAGCTCGATGGAATTCGGATAATACTCCATAAAATACTGATCGGAATAAAAGCGGATGGTCGCATTCGGAAGATGAATATCGCTCGTGGAGAAGGTCTCGACGTCACATCCGACGTCGATGCGGATCGTGTCCCCGTCCAGCGCGAAAGACTCCGCATACGGCAGAGCGGAAAACGCCGTCTCCACCTGCAATTTCGTACGACCTTGCCTGGCCTCCGTGCGGATCTCATCCCGATTGATCGTCGTGCCGCAAGCCACGAGCACGAGACAGCACAGGATCATTATGATTGCGATCAATACGATCTTTTTCTTCTTTTCCACGATTTTCTCCCTCTATAACTCTTGCGCTCTGCGCAAGCTCATTTTTTATTGTAACAAAACACGCGTGCGCGTGTCAATGACGCATTTCAGCGCCTTGCGAGTCAGACCCGCTTCAAATTCTCCTTCCAACGAAGAAGATCCTCCGCGAATTGATCGGGCGGACGGTCGATATCCACGGGCTCGACGAGACAACCATGCGCAGACAAGCTGTAATACTCTCTGTCCGAGACGATGATATGATCCGCAAGATGGACGCCGAGAACGCGCAAGGACTGCGCGAGGCGATTCGTCGCGGTGACGTCGTCGTCACTCGGAGAGAGGCTGCCGCCGGGGTGATTATGCGAGATCAAAACGATCTTTGCGCCGCATTGCACGCATTCCGATGCGATTTTATTTCGATCGAAAGCGACTTTGTTTCTCGCGGCGGACGTATGCTCCGTCATTTTAAGGAGATATCCTCTTTCATCCAAACACATCACGGCGAAATGCTCTTTATCCTTCGCGCCGATGAGCGCGATAAAACGCTCCGCAGCGTCGCGGATCCCCTTGATTTCTTTTTGTTTTTCGGAATTCAAATACGTGGTGTAAAGGCTCGGCAATGTCGAAAGAAACAGCGCGGCGTTCTCCGTCATTCCTTTCACGGCGGCAAGATCCGCCGGCGTGGCGTCCAGCACTCGCCGCATAGAGCCGAACGTGGATAAAAGCGCATGCGCGATGGGGTTCGTGTCCTTCCGCGGGATGAAAGGATAGAGAAGGTATTCGAGCTGCTCGTGCTCTTCCAAAGAGTCCAATCCGTACTTCCGGACTCTGCTCCGGAGCCTCGTACGGTGTCCTGCGTGGAGCGCCTCCCCTGTCTTCATCACAAGGTCACGCCCGTTTTCATAATGGCGATCTGTTTGTCGCCCCGCCTCTCGTTGCTGGTCTCCTTCCCTTCCACGACGTCCAAAAGCGCGTTATAAAGATCCATCGTCGCTTCGTCCATGCTCTTTCCGTATAAAGTCACGCCCGCGTCAAAGTCGATCCAAGAAGTCTTTTTCTCCGCCATCGGGCTGTTCGATGCGATCTTCACGGTGGGCACGACGCTTCCCAAGGGGGTGCCGCGACCCGTCGAAAACATGATGACATTACATCCCGCCGCCGCGAGGGTGGTGCAAGCGATGATGTCATTGCCCGGGCTCTCGATGACGTTCAGCCCCTTCTCCGTCGCGCGTTCCAGCTCGGAGAGGACGCTCTTCACCTCGCCCTTGCCGGATTTTTGCACGCAGCCGAGGGACTTCTCTTCGAGGGTGGTGATCCCGCCCTTCTTATTGCCCGGGGAGGGATTCTCATAAACGTTCACGCCGTGGCTTTCGTAAAACTCTTTCCATTTATTCACCAAAGCGGCGATATCCTCGAAGACTTTTCTGTCCTTCGCGCGCTGCATAAGGGTGATCTCCGCCCCGAAGACCTCGGGGGTCTCCGCGAGGACCACCGTCGCGCCGCAGGCTTCGAGAAGGTCCGCCACGCGCCCGATGAGATAATTCGCCGTGATGCCGGAGAAGCCGTCGCTCCCGCCGCATTTCACGCCGAAGGTGAGCTCGGAAAGGGAGACTTCTTCCCTCTTATCCCGAGACGCCACGGCATAAAGTTCTTCGAGCAGACGAAGTCCTTCCGCGACTTCGTCCTCCACTTCCTGCGCGACAAGGAAACGCACTCTCTCGCCGTCCGGCACGAGGGCGCGGATGCCGTCCATTTGATTCTCTTCACAACCGAGACCGAGGAAGAGAGCGCCGCCGACATTTGCGTTCTTCGATAAATTGATGAGGATATTTTTCGTACGTTCATAGTCGTCGCCGAGCTCGGAACAGCCCACGCGATGGGTGAGCACCACGACGTCGTCCACCATAAGATCATTCGCGTGCTTTTCCTTGAAAAGGCGGCAGATCGTCTCCGCGGCATTCACAATACAACCGACGGTGGGCACGATGTAAAGTTCGTTTCGCGCGCCCGCGCCGCAGGGACGCTTATACGCGGAAACGGTGTTGCGAGCGGGCTTCTCGGGAAGCGGCACGAGGGACTTCTCGTAGACATAGTCCAAGGCCTCCGCCGTGAGGGCGCTCGCGAGATTATGCGTATGGACGAAAGACCCCGCCGCGATGTCCTCCGTGGCGACGCCGATGGGATAGCCGTACTTGATGACGGGCTCTCCCTTCTTGATGTCCGTCAAAGCGATCTTATGCCCCATAGGGACGTCGCCTCGGGCGGCTTTCAGAACGCCGACATTATCCGAGGGCGTGAGAATGATGAGATCTTTCATAAAGTGTCGATCGCCGTGCGGATCTTGCCCGCCTTGATCGCCTTGACATAATCAAGAGACGCAGTGAAGACGCCTTCCTCCGCTTCGAGGTCCATGCCCCAGAAAGCGACATTGCGGACAAACGCCTCGTATTTCTCCTCCGTCGGGGTCTTCGCGGCGAAGAATGCCTTCACGTCCTCGCTGTCATTGATGGAGAAGGTCTCGCTGTCATAGAGGCAGAAGAGCGCGGCAAGGGCGAAGAGCATATGCTTGCGCCCGTCTTTCGGGCAAGCGAGGAAGGACGGGAGAAGCCTCGTCTTCCACTTCGCGACGCTATTCAGGATGATGGAAGAGAAAAGATGGTCGATATAAGGATTCGAGAAACGCTCCAAGACGTCGGACTTGAATTTCAAGAGAAGCGCCTTGTCCATCTTGATAGTGGGGATAATCTCCTTATCCGCGAGAGCGTCCGCATAAGCGAAGAGCTGTTTGTCATTGATCGCGTCGCGCACGATCTCCACGCCCGCAAGGAGGGAGATGGGCGCGAGAGCGGTGTGGAGACCATTCAGGATCTTCACCTTGCGCTCACGATAAGGTTTGACGTCGTCCGTGAAAGTCACGCGCGGCTCTTTGAGGAAGGGAAGCTTCTCCGCGATGGACTTATCTCCCTCTATGACGAGAGAGAGGAAAGCCTCGCCCACGGTGAGGAGGGGATCCTCTTCGCCGAGCGCCGCGAAATGCTCCGCCGCATTGGCGCGCGGAAATCCGGGCACGATCTTATCCACCAAGCTGTTATAAACGGGAATGGCGCGGACGAAATCTTTAAATTCCTCCTCCAATCCCCAGATCTCGGCGTATTTCAAGACGTAGGACTTCAAGGTCTCGCCGTTCTTTTCGATGAGCTCCAAGGGAAGGAGATCCACCCTGCCCGCCTCACCGTACTTCTTAAAGCGAGCGTAAAGGATCTTCGTGATCTTCGCGGGGAAGGTGCCGAGATCCCCCGTGAGAGTGTCCGCCGCATTGAAGGCGATGCCCGCTTCGGTGGTGTTGCTGATGATGACTTTCAGCTCGGGATCGAGATAAGCCTCTTCATAGCGGGGAAACTCGCGATAAGGATTCACCACGTCCTCGATGACCGAGATCTTGGTGTAATTCTTCACGGGAACGCCATCCACCTTGCCGCAAACGCAGGTATGATACGTGCAGCCCCTCTTGCGGAAGATCTCCCAGCCCGGGAAATCAATGGGGGTCACGACCACGACCTTCTCGCCGTCGCCGTACTTATCCTGCCGAAGCTGGATAAGATAATCGATAAAACTACGCATGAAATTGCCTTCGCCAAACTGCAAAACAGTCGCCATAATGCCACTCCTTTTATATAATCTTAAAGTTAAGTGCATTATACACCCTGCGCGCGTATAAGTACAAGCGTTTTATTTATATTGCTTTTTCTCGTCCCGCTAGGGACATCTCGCATTCCGAACGAATATATCGCGCTATCAGAATATCGTATCCCAAAAGGATATTTCGCGTCCCGTAGGGATATATCGCAAATTCCGTAGGGAATTTATATCCTTGCGACAACCCCTTTCATTTCCCCGAGCTGCCTCCCGTTTTTGCCATCAGGATCGCGGAATTGATCACCGCACTGACCACCTGCACCGCCGCCTGCAAGGAGAGGAGCTCTTCGAGCGACCTCCCTTTCACAAGCGCATTCGCAAGGGCGCAAGCGAGCGAAACGAAATCTTCCATATCTTGTTATATGAAAAAATTAAGGAATTTTGATAATTTTAAGGTTCATTTAATGCTAAAATAATAGTATACTTATATACGAAGACGCGCTATGCGCAAAAGGAAGGACATATATGAAAAAGAAACTTGTGATATGTGTGGCTCTCATCGCGGTGATGGTGATGATCTGCTTCGCGGCCTGCGGACTTATCTCCACGGGAAGCGATTCGCTCGCGAATAACGGCGGCTCGTCGGGGGGCTCCTCCTCGGGGACGACCTCTTCCGCCACCCAGACCGTGACCTATGACAATATGACGAAAGAGGAACTCGAAGCGGCGTTGACGAAATATCAAAACATCGCGGAGACCCTCAATAATCGCCTGGAAAAGCTCGAACAGATCGTCGCGGACACCGTCTCTTTGGAGAATACGAACATCGGCTCTTACGCATACGAACTGTCGGACTGCCTCTTGAATATCACCTGCGTCGAGTCGCAATACAACCTCGGCTGTCAGGGCACGGGATTCATCATCTCGGACGACGGCTACGTCATCACGAATAACCACGTCATATATTACGAAGCCACCGTCTATGACACGACGAATATCCAGCGCGGATTCTTCGGTTACAGCTACGGAACGAAGGTGGTCTCCGGAGTGTATTCCTCCATCACGGCGACCTTCGACTCGGACAGCAAATATTACGCGAACGGCACGGCTTACACCTTGGAATTCGTCTATCGTGAAGAGAACTGCGACCTTGCGCTCTGCAAGATCAAAGAAGCCGTCCCCGTGGGCGAAAATTGGAGTTCCATTCCCTTCTTCGAGGGCACGGTCAGGCGCGGCGACGAGCTCCTCGTCCTCGGCAATGCGGACGGTTTCGGACTCTCTGCCACGGCAGGCCTCGTCTCCGCCACGAATAAGAGCCTCTCGAACTACGAAAACCTCACTTTTATCCAAACCGACGCGGCGATCAACGGCGGCAACTCGGGCGGTCCCGCCATCAATCGTTACGGCGCGCTCATCGGCGTGGTGAATAGCAAGTTTGTCAGTTCGAGCATCGAGAATATGGGCTTCGCGATCGAGCTCACACACGTGAAGAGCTTTATTTCGAGAGCGATGACAAATAAGTCCATCTCGGTGAATTATCACACGAAAGTCGCGTCCGCCTTGGAGACGGAAGAAGCGGCGTAAACAAGCTATCGGCATTGGTTTACAATAAAAAAATCGGCTCCTTCATAAAACAGAGGGAGCCGATTTCTTTATTCTTTTCCGTAATGCGATTTTTCAAAATCAAAATTCTCGACGCCTTTGGGAGGCAATTCACGGCGATTTATCGCGTTTTCACGCGAATGTATCCGCAATTCACGTCACGAAGTGACACTCATCAAGACCCTCGTCGCCTTTCCACGATCTCATAGACGAGCGGAAATGCGCCGACGGGGGATTTTTCGAGACGCGCCGCTTTTTCGAGACGATCGATAACGTCCGCCGTGACGGGAGAATCTCCATAGAGCGTGAAGATCGAAGCGCCTTTCTTCACGAAATCTCCGACCTTATACGGCGCGAAGATGCCGTACGCACCCTGCTTCTCCGCGTCGCGCGCGATAAAGCCCAAGGAAACGCAGTCGATCTCCGCAAGATATCCGCCTTCTTTCGCCATGACGGAATGCAGGACGTTTTTCTTGTATTTTGCTCGGATATTTCCGTCGAAAAGCGATGTTTCTCCGCCCTGCGCGGAGACCATCTCGCGGAGCTTTTTCTCCGCTCTGCCGCTTTCGAGCGCCTCCTCCGCCTCCCTCTCGGCATCGGCGAGGGAGATCCCTTTCGCCATCGCAAGAAGGCGCGAAGACAGGATCAAAGCGAGGGTACGGAGCCTGCCTTTCTTCCCTGCGAGGACGTCCAATGCGTCCCCTACTTCGAGCACGCCGCCCACGTAATCTCCGAGGGGAGAATTCATATCGCTGATGACCGCCGCCGCCTGCCGTCCTGCGGCGAAAAGAATGTCTGTCATCAAGGTAGCGAGCTTTACGGCATCCTCCACGCTCTCCATAAAAGCGCCCTTCCCCGTCTTCACGTCCAAGACGAGGACGTCCGCGCCGCTTGCAAGCTTCTTTGAAACGACGGAGGACGCGATGAGCGGAAGGCTCTTGACGGTATTCGTCTCGTCGCGGAGCTTATAAAGAGCTTTGTCCGCGGGGACGAGATCCTTGCTCTGCGCGATGACGGCGACACCCGTTGCGTCCACGACGCGCTCCGCTTCCTCGACGGTGAGCTCCGTGCGGAGCCCCTTGAAAAGCTCGAGTTTATCGATGGTGCCGCCCGTATGTCCGAGCTTCCTGCCGCTCATTTTGAGGAAAGGCACGCCGCAAGAGGCGACGATGGGGGCGACGATGAGGGTGGTGCTGTCCGCAAGCCCGCCCGTGGAATGCTTATCCGCATAAGGGTATTCCCTCGGCGTAAAAGTCAGCGTATCGCCCGAGCGAAGCATCACGTCCGTAAGGTCGATGGTGGCTTGATCCGAGAGCCCGCAAGTGCAGACCGCACGCAGAAAATCCGTCATTTCCGCTCTCGAGACCGCTCCCGAGAGATATCCTCCTACGAGGGCGGAAAGCTCCTCTTTCGAGGGGGATTCTCCCCTTCGGACCTTCTCCGTCGTGCCGCGCGCCGAGATCATTCTTGATCCGCGTCCTCTTGCTTTTCTTCCGATCCCGAGGGCGCCTCTTTTTCCATAGGTTCCGCGGGAATCTCTGCGGGCGTTTCCGTCGGAGTCTCTTCCTCGAAAGGATCTGCGATCACGACATCATCCTCTTTGGGCTCTTCCGCCGTTTCTCCGTTTTCCGCGGCGCGGAACGCTTTGAGTTCATTATAGAAATGCGCACGCGCGGTGGCGTGATAAGAAGACACCCAGAGAACGCCTACGCCGAAGCAGAGCGCGCCGAGGATATACCATCCGATGAAGCTGAAATCCAAACAGAAGAGCTTCCATTTATATCCCTTCATCATCGCTTGGCTACGATCCAGACAGCTACGCCAGTTCTTATCATCGGAATCTTGTTGAATATAGAACGCCATGGCGTAAGCATAGGTTTTAATGATGCCCGGGATGATGAAGAGAAGCGACCAAAGGAAAAGGAAGACGGAGCGCAAAAGCACCAAAACCACGCTCTCCGTGAGCGCTTCCTTATATGCCACGAAAAGATCGGATATATCGGGCTTTTTGTCCTCGCGAACGAGAGCGACGAGGGCGTGTGACATTCCGTATTCCAAGGGACCCGAGATCACGATGGAGAGCGCAAAGAGGATGGTGCCCGCGCTCGCCATAAGCGCCGGACTCAGTCTGCCGAGGACGGAGCCGATGGTGCTGGGGACGCTCAATATAACACCGTTTAAAAAGACGATAAGGATCACGGCGAGCCAAAGATCGCCGAAGAGCTTATGTCCTAGGCTTGCGCGCGCCTTTTCTCTGATACTGCTGTTTTTGATCATAGTTTGCCTCCTAAAAGAAATATATTCTTCTATTATTCTATATATTTCCTTTGATTTTGTCAATGCGCGGCTTGAAAAGTCCCTGCCGAAATGATACAATATGGCGTGTCGGGCGCTGCCCGCAAAGGAGGACGATATGCTGGACGAAGGAAAAAAGACTTGGATCTCGGTCTCCCTCTTTTT
Source organism: uncultured Clostridia bacterium (assembly GCA_946626795.1). GTDB lineage: Bacteria > Bacillota > Clostridia > Christensenellales > CAG-1252 > CAG-1252. Next base: position 10,041 of record CAMOUZ010000006.1, on the reverse strand, counting down.
CGCCGTATTTACGGGGCTTCTTCTCGTCGCCACCTTCTTTGACCTTGAAATCGACCGCATCCTGACCTCGCATTCCCTCGCGGCGGGAGATTTCTACACCGACGACATTTACGCGAATTTCTTCGAGGCGGTGGGGATGTTTCCCTCTTATGCGATCAAGGCTTTCATCGGGATCATCGTGATGTGGCTCTTCTTCCGCACGACCCTGCCCTCCGCTCTTCGTTATCTTCTTTTCGCGGCGGGCTTCGTCTTCGCCCTCCATGCCATGGCGGGCTTCTTCCGCGATCTCATCGAATATCCCCTCGCGCATATCGTGGCGAAATACGCCCTTTTCGAGCAGAAAGAGCTCTATTATCCCTTAAAACCTTATTTCTACGCCATAGAGTATTTCGCATCTTTCCTCACCGTGACCCTCGCCGCCGTCCTCAGCCGCAAGATAACTTACGAGACGTGGTGTAAGCTCGCGGTCTTCGCCGTGGCGGCATACATCGTGCTCCTCCTGACGGGAGAGACCGTCAGCGCCTTGAAGTCTTACGTGGATCGACCGCGCTTCCGTTCGATGAACAGCACGCTCGGCGAGAGCGTGGGCGGCTTCGGGCTTTACACCCGTTGGTACGAAGTCACGGACAATGCGAAAATTCTGCGAGGCACTCTTCTCACCGAGTACAAGGACGCTTTCCGCTCCTTCCCGAGCGGGCACACCTCGAATGCGGGCGCATCTTACACCCTCATTATGTTAATCCCCTGCTTGGAGATCAAGGACAAGCGCGTCCGCGCCGCGCTTTGGACCCTCCCCACCCTTTGGACGGGGCTCACTGCCATCGGCAGAATGGTGGCGGGCGCGCATTTTCTCTCGGACGTCCTTCTCGGCGGGACTTTCGCCTTCGTCTATATGATCCTCGCGCGTGAAGTTTTCTTCTTCCGCGGCAGTCACGTAAAGGCGATGTTCGGAGGAAAAAAAGATCCGCTCCTCGAAGAAAAGCGCTTTTGAAAGGCTTCCTCTTTCGTACAGAAAAAGGTCGGCATCGCAAAGACGAGACCGACCTTTCTTTTTTTTCGAAGATTATTTCGTGATCGTCACTTTTTTGAGATTTCTCGGCGCGTCGGGATTATGCCCTTTCTTCTCCGAGAGCGCGATGGCATAAAGGTGCATCGCGACGGAGTACCCGATGGTGGAAGAGAGCTGATCCATCGTGGGCATCTTCACGCCGTACGTGGCGCGATCCAAAAGATCGTCGTTATCGCTGAATGTCAAAACATTCGCATTCAGAAGTTGGAGACGCGTGGCGATGTCGCGGAAATTCTCGCTGCATTCGCCGTCCGGCGCGAGAATGATGACGTTTACGCCCTCTTCGACGAGCGCGAAGGGACCATGCATAAAGTCATTCGTGCCGTAGAACTGCGCGAAGGTATAAGCGCATTCGTTGAGTTTGAGTTGGAGCTCCTTGCCCACCCCTTGCATCACGCCGCGGGAGAGGATGATGAAATTATTGAGATCCTTGGTCTGCTCCGCCGCTTCTTCGATGGCAGGAAGCAAAGCAAGCGCCTCTTCCACGCGCTTCGGGAAAGCATATATAACGGGCATCAAAGGCTTGCCCGAGAGGGCGATCGCCAGCATATAAAGCACGGTGAGCTCCGCGATATAACTCTTCGCGCTCGCGATGCTCTTCTCTTCGCCTGCGCTGAGATCGAGATGGAACTTGCCCGCTTTGGCAAGGGGCGAGGAGGCGTCATTCGTCACCGCCACGGTGAGCGCGCCCTGCTTATTTGCCTGCGTCAGGACGGCGAGGGTGTCGATGCTTCTGCCGCTCTGCGAGACCGCCACGAAAAGGTGGCCGGAGTAGTCCACGTTCGCGCCGTACATCGTCGTCACGGAAGGATGCGCCGTGCCGGAGGGGATCCCCGCAAGGATCTCCGCGAAATACTTGAAGCAAAGCCCCGCATTGTCGCTCGTGCCGCGCCCGATGATCGTGATGTCCTTGATCTTGCGCCTTTTCACTTCCTCCGCGATGGCTTCCACCGCTTTCTCGTTCGCGCGGATCGCCTGCATAATGACGGTCGGTTCGGACAATATCTCCTCATACATGATACCCATTTCCGTATCCTCCTTTTAACGGATCACATCCGTGCCCACGAAAGGCACGAGCACGTCGGGCACTCTGACGCTGCCGTCCGCCTGCTGGAATTGCTCCACGATGGCGGGGATCAGGCGGCTCGTTGCGAGACCGCTTCCGTTCAACGTATGCACGAAGAGATTCTTTCCCGTCGCGGGGTCCTTATATCTCGTGCCGTTGCGGCGCGCTTGATAGTCGTTCGCATTCGAGACCGAGCTGACCTCTTTATAGATCCCCATGCTCGGGATCCAGACCTCGATGTCATAGGTGCGCGCCATGGAAGCGCTGCAATCTCCCGCCGCGAGCTTACTCACGCGGAAATGCAAGCCGAGCTTCTTGACGAGGGACGCCGCTTTATTCACGAGCTCCTCGAAAGCCTCTTTGCTCTTCTCCTGCGCGGAATAGATGACCATCTCCACCTTATTGAATTGATGTCCGCGGATCATGCCGCGCTCTTCACTGCGATAACTGCCCGCCTCTTTGCGGTAACAAGGGGTATAGGCGAAGAACTTCATCGGGAGCTTTGCACCGTCGATGATCTCGCCCGCATACATATTCACGAGCGCGGTCTCCGCCGTAGGAAGCATAAAGTGTCCCTTCTTCCTCTCCTCTCCTTCCAGCCAATACACTTCGTCCTCGAACTTGGGGAATTGTCCCGCGCCGAAGCCGCAGCTGTAAGAGAGCTGATGCGGCGGAAGGATGAATTCGTATCCGTCCGCGAGGTGCTCGGAAATGAAGAAATTGATGAGCGCCCATTCGAGCTTCGCACCCACGCCGCGATAGATCCAATATCCGCCGCCCGAAAGTTTCACGCCGCGCTCATAATCGATGAGCCCGAGCTTCGTGCAAAGGTCCACGTGATTTTGCGGCGCGAAATCGAAGACGGGCTTCTCCCCTTCGACGCGAATGACTTCGTTATTCTCCTTTTCGCCCGCGACGACGTCCTCGTCGGGGAGATTCGGCAAACGAGCGAGGAAGTCATTGATCTTCTCGTTCAGCTCGTCCACTTTCTTGTCGCTCTCCGCGATCGCCTCGCCGAGAGAACGCATCTCCGCGAAGATCTCCGTCGTGTCCTTCCCCTGCTTCTTATAAAGGGGGATCTCGCCGCTCACTTTATTCCTCTTCGCTTTGAAAGTCTCCACTTCCGCGATGAGGGCGCGGCGCTCCTTGTCCCATGCGAGGAGCTCGGTAAAATCCACGTTCGCACCCTTTTTCGCAAGGGCCGCCGCCACGCTTTCACTGTCTTTTCTGATAAGTTGCAAATCGATCATAATACACCTGCTTTTTTATATTTTTCCGCCTTTTCTCTGCGGATTATATTCTCTTTTACTCCACTTGGAGGAGCTTCGCCGCGTTGTTATAGAGGATATCCTCTCTCTCTTCCTCCGTCAAAGGAAGGGCGAGGAATCTCGCAAGCTCTTCGTCCGGTTTCCACATCGGGAAATCCGTCCCGAAGAAATATCTCTCATGCCCGAAACGCCGGATAAGATCCGTCGCGCGCTGTTTGTCGAGGGCGAAGAGGGAGGAAGACGTGTCGAAATACACGTTGGGAAGGTCTTTTAAACATTCCACTTTGTCCCACACCGAATAACCGCCGAAATGCGCTCCGATGAATATCTGATCGGGGTACTTCTCCGCCATCTTGCGAAGACGCGCGGGCGAAGAGAAGTCATAGCGCTTGTCCCCCATATGCAGGAGGACGGGGAGCCGCCCCTTCGTGACGGCGTAGATATTCTCCGCGTCGTCGATATTGAATTTTTGGAAATCGGGATGGAGCTTCACGCCCTTCATTCCGCGCGAGATCGCGAGCTCCACCTCCGCTTCGATCGCCTCCGTCTCCATCTCGTTATGTAAGGTCATGAAGCCGATAAATTCGGGATGGGAAAGCATCTCGGAATAGATATATTCATTGATGCTACGCACTTGGTGGACAGTGGTCGCCGTGCTATGCACGACGTATTTCTCCACACCGATCTTCTCTCCTTCCGCGACGAGGGAGGCGCTGGTGCCGTCCTCGCCCATCGCGATATTATAGAAATTCCCGATCGCCGTTACGGCTTTCGCCGCGATCTTTTGCGGGTAGATATGGCAATGCGCGTCGATGATGCGATATTTTTTCGCGGTCTCTTCTTTTTTGTCGTTCAGTATAATCATTGCTCGTCCTTTTTCTCGTCAAAATACGTCGCGAGGAAGTCCGCGCTGTGCGCAAGCACCGCGAGCGGATACTTCTCGAAGGCATGCCCGACCGTATAGCTTCCGCCTCTCACTCTGTCGTCGAAGCCGCCCATATGCCAATTGATCGCCATCGCTTCGTCCCTCGTGAGGCGCATAAAGCCGCTGATGATATAGACGGACTTTTCGCCGTGGCCGTAAGGAAGCTCGTCCTCAATGGTGTAATAAGGCTGCTGTTCCCATACGCCGTCCTTTTTCACGTTGCGATAGGACACTTTGTAATAATTGATCTTGCAGACGTCGTGCAAGAGACCGACGATGGCGACGGACTCCGGTGAGACTTTCTCCTTCCAACCTTCGCCGTATTCGCTCTCCACAAGACGGAGCAGACGATAATACACGTTCAGACTATGGTCCAAAAGACCGCCTTCGTAGTCGCTGTGGAACTTGGAAGACGCGGGCGCCGTGAAGAAATCCGACTTGGAGATCAAGTAATCCAAGAGCTTGTCCGCACCGTCGCGCTTGATGAACGTGCGATATACCGTTATAAACTCGTTATCTCTCTTTTCGCGTTCCATTTTTCAGTTCCTTATATCCGCCATGGAGAAGCCTGCCGCCGCGACAAGAAGAGCCGAGGGCAAAACTCCGACAAGGCGCGCAAGGCTCGGGATCGTCCCCACCGAGAAAAGGGGCAGGAGCGTCGCCGCAAGAAGCAAGCAAGGCGCCGCCGCGAGAAGATACGCCGCAAGATAGCCGTTCGCACTGCGGGAAAGCCCTTTCTCATGCACGCCGACAAGCGTCAACAGGACGGAGAGCCCGAAGACACCGATCAAGGCGTAGCCGAGGATCGCGTCGGAGAGAGCAAAGTCCGCTTTTACGATGGGCAGGACGATGAGCGCCGCGCCGCCGAGAAGGACGAGCGCCGCATAGACGAGCGCGGGGATACCCGCCTTGAAGGAGAATGCATAGTCCTCTTTCGCACGCGCGAAGGACGCTATATACAAGACCGCCGCCGCAAGGAGGATGCCGTATCCGCCCGCAAGGATGTATGCGCCATAGTCCGCAAGGATCGTGGGCAGCCCGTCATAAGGAATGAAGAAGAATGCGCCGCCGTTTAAAGTCCAAAGACGGAACAGGGCAATGACGATGTCCGCGACCAAAAGCAGGACGGAGCCGACTCTGCCTTTCTTGCCGGTGATGCCGAGCACGGCGATGACCGCGATAAGGCCGTAATAGATCGCCGTGATGATGGTAAGGAAATGATCTCCGCCGAAGACGGGGAGCTTGGAAAGGATGGTGCCGATCAGGCTTTCCGGCAGGACGCTGATGAGCGCGGGCGCGTCGGAATACACGGCTCCGGCGTAATTCCCCGCGAGGAAGAAGCTCGCCGCCGCGGCGTTCCTGACAAATAGTCCGTATGCGAAATCAAAGAGCACGAAAAGGACAGAGAAGGCGAAAATCACCGCCGCCACGGGACGGGAGAAGAGATTGTTTTTCGTCGACTCCTCTTTCTTCTTCTGCTGTTGCTTTTCTTCCGCGACGCGGAGGGCGCGCGCCACTTCGTGCGCGGACTTGGCGGTGCGCTTCTTGACGGCGTAGTTACGCACGTCGATCTCGCCCGCCGCCGCAAAATCTTCATCCGAATAAGCAGGTTCTTCCTCGGAAGCCTGCTCTGCGGGGGTTTCCGCAGAAGCTTCGGGCGCTTTCTCCGCAGGCTCTTCGGGAGCGGGCGCAGGAGCTACCTGTGACGCGAGCGCCGCATCCAAGGAATATTCGTCGTCCTTGTCCGATGCTTCTTCCGCCTTAGGCGCTTCCTCTTGGGTCAAGGACGCCTCCTCTTTCGTTTCCTCTGCGGAGGTTTCTTGGACCGCAGGAGCCTCTTCCGCCACGGGGGCAGGCTCTTCGGGAGCGGCCGCTTCCGTCGTCTCGACGGACGCTTCGGCGGGAATGTCGGCAGGGGTTTCTTCTTTTATATCCACGTCCGCGGGGACTTCCTCCGCGGGTGTTTCTTCTGCGGTTTCCGCAGGTGCTTCCACGCTCTCTGCGGGAACCTCGGTGACCTCATTTTCCGTTTCGGAAAGGGCTGTCTCTTCCGCGACGCTTTCTTCTGTGGTCGCGGGCGCCTCGGGAACTTCCTCGGGCGCAGCGGAAACGGGCTCATCCGCACGGGGCGCCTCGTCCGCAAGCTCGATATCCGCTTCGGGAGCCGCAACGGCGGATTCCTCTTCCTTTTCTTCGGGCTTTTCCTCTTCGAGGGGGCTATCCGAGAAAAGATCGTTCGTGGCTTCCGTTTCGCTCGGCGACGTCTCGGGGAGCGGATTTTCCACAAGGGGCTCCTCTGTCTCGGGCGCGGCTTCCACTTCAAGGTCGGGCGTCTCCGCGTCGTCCTCGGAGGAAAGATCTTTCAGCCCTTCGCCGAGCGCTTCCTCTTCCTGCGGGGCTTCCTCTTCCGACTCGGTTTCTTCCGCAGGTTCTTCGGGGACGTCGTCCTCCAAAGACACGGATCCAAAGACCGTCGGCTCTTCTTCCGCGATATCTTCGGGGATGTCTTCATCCATCAAAGCAAGTTCTTCGTCCGAGATCTCATTCGGATTGATTTCTTCGGCAGTCTCCTCCGCAGGGGTCTCCGCTTCTGCGGGGATCTCACTCGCCGTCTCAGGCGCGACGTCTTCCGCAGACGTGGCTTCCGTCTCTTCCGTCGTCTCATCGAAACTTGCGGCGAGCGCCATCGCCTCTTCCTCGGACATCGCCTCCTCGGCGGGAGCCTCGGGGACGTCCGTTGCGGCCGCTTCGGGAGATTCTTCCTCTGCGGACTCCGCAGGAGCGGGTTCTTCTTTGGCGGGCTCTTCGGGGGCAGGCGTTTCGGGGACGGGCTCTGCCGTCGTCTCCACCTTGGCGGGGGACTCTTCTGCGGGCGCGGCGACCTGCTCTTCCGTTTCGGGAAGACCTGCCGCGAGTCTTCTCTTCCTCTCGCGTTCCGCTTCCACCTCGGCGACGGTCTTACTGCTCTTTTTGAGCAAAGCGCCGCATTCCGGACATCTCACTTCGGGAGCGCTCAGGTCCACTTTGATAAAAGCTGAGCATTTCGGGCAACGTCCTACCGCGTTTTTCATACATCCTCCTTGTCATAGCGCGTGCGCGCTTACGAGTTTTATATTAGTATACTACTAAAATAAATGAAGTGGCAACAAAAAACATTCCTCCGAAACAAACTCCGTCGCCTCTTTCGTCTTTTCTCCCTTGCCGCGTGTCGCGGAAAGAAAAATTCATTGAATTTTTGTGTGTTTTTCGATCTCCTCGCCCATGCCTCTTCTACCCGGCAAAAGAAGAAGGCGACAAGGGCCAACCTCGTCGTCTTCCGGTGCGCCCGAAAGGTCTCGGGCAGGAGAGACTCTCGTCTCCCGAGCGGTAGTGTGCTTACTTGCAGCTGCCGCAATTGGAGCAGTTCGAAGCGTCGCGCTTGACGGACGTGCTCTTCTTGGTGCCCTTAGCGGTGCTGCCGGTTTTGATGTTCGACTGTTTCATAGCATTACCTCCTACGATTATCTTGTGTAAGAGCGGGAGTCGTCATACGCAAGAGTAAAATTTTCCATTTCCGATCCGACGCATAGCCCAAGGATCCGCAGCGCATACTTTGACTATGAAAAAGGATAGAAATCAAAAGGATATCAATCCGACAGACAGAATGATCCAAGCCAATAAGGACGAAGCGGAGAGCACCCTCCGCCTTTGGGGGATGAAGGAAAGAAGGCATTTGCGTCCGAAAAAAGGCGCCAAAAGATAAAAAAAAGAAGCTCGCCGAGCGCCGAAGCGACAAGAAGCAAACTTCCTTCTTTTATTCGGATATTTAGGGAAAATCAATAGACCATCGGAACTTTCACGACGACCTTTTCCACGTGGGAACCATCGCCCTGCTGGGGACGATGCGCGTCCTCGGGGAAGACGATGACGAAATCCCCGTCCGTGAGCGTCAGAAGATCCACGTCGCCCGTATAAAATGCGACGTCCTTCTCCGCGAACTTGTCCTCATACATCGTCTGCGTGGAGAGATCCGCCACACCGAAGAGCTCCTTCCCCTTTAAGACGCATTGAATGTCGATATATTTCTTATGCGCCTCGATCTTACAATTCTCCTCCGCCTTGGTGTCATAGCTCTGGACGAGGGCGAAAACGCCGTCCCCGAGCTCATATCTCCCCACCTCTTTGGGCTGCGCAAGCGCCTCTTTCAGAAAGGCGAACGCCGCCTTGAAGCCGGGATTGACCCCTTCGTACAGCGCGCTATATGCCACTTTGTCTTTGATCATATTTGCCTCCTTTCCTGCCGTTTAGACAGATAAATATTCCGATCTTTCCGAGCAAAACGACGCTTTCTCCTCTTGCCGCTTCCTGCTCGCATCCTCATTATACTACGCCTTCGTCAAAAAGGCAAGAGGACGAAATAAAGAGAGACCGCTCGCGCAGTCTCCCTTGCTTTATATTCGTGAGGTCTGCCCTTCTCCCTTATTTCGGCTGCTTGCCGATATAAGCGAGGATGCCGCCGTCCACGTAAAGGATATGTCCGTTCACGAAGTTCGAAGCGTCGGACGCAAGGAACACGGCGGGACCTTGGAGATCCTCGGGATTTCCCCAGCGCGCCGCGGGGGTCTTCGCGATGATGAACTGATCGAAGGGATGACGGCTGCCGTCGGGCTGGATCTCGCGGAGCGGCGCAGTCTGCGGCGTCGCGATATAGCCCGGACCGATGCCGTTACATTGGATATTGTATTCGCCGTACTCCGAAGCGATGTTCTTCGTGAGCATCTTGAGACCGCCCTTCGCCGCAGCGTAAGCGCTTACGGTCTCTCTGCCAAGCTCGCTCATCATGGAGCAGATATTGATGATCTTTCCGTGACCTTTCTTGATCATGGAAGGAATGACGGCTTTCGCCACGATGAAAGGCGCGTTGAGGTCCACGTCGATGACCTGACGGAATTCTGCCGCCGTCATCTCGCACATCGGGATCCTCTTGATGATGCCCGCGTTATTCACGAGGATGTCGATCACGCCGACTTCCTCTTCCACTTTCTTCACGAGCGCATTCACAGCTTCCTCATTGGTTACGTCGCAGACATAGCCATGCGCCTTGATGCCGAGCTCCGCATAAGCGGCAACGCCTTTATCCACGAGCTCTTGCTTGATGTCGTTGAAAACGATGGTCGCACCTGCTTTCGCATAAGCGGTCGCGATCGCAAAACCGATGCCGTAGCTAGCGCCCGTCACAAGGGCCACTTTCCCTTCCAAACTGAAAATATTATCCATGTAAACACCTCAAATAATATCATATTTTCCCGTCTCGCAAAGAGACGTAACCGGAATATACTCATTATAGCATATAACGGAGAAAAAGGCGCTCTATTTTTGTATAAATTCGAAAAAACAAATCCTTTCGTTACAGAAACGCTTTAAAATCATCTCTTTTCGATATATTCCGTCCCTTAAAGAAGAAAACCGCTATTCGCTCTCTTTTCGCAACAGAAGAATGCGAAGCGCGGAGAATGATGTAGATACGTGGCTCTGCGAGAAAGCGCTAAGGCGCGTGCTTTTATGTGCGTAACTGCGCGGTTTTGATGTAAAAAAACCAAGTAGGTGCGAAGTTATACGCGGCCGCACGCAAAAAAAAGAAGCACTCGCGAACGAATGCTTCAATGATATCCGGCGGCTTCATTATCTCCCGGGCCGTGACCAGCCAAGTACTTCCTGCGTTAAGAGGCTTAAC